>JAWVYF010000018.1:0-19652 GCA_033722845.1 Anderseniella sp.
ACACGGCACGGATGGCCTTTGAGATGGCCGCAATGTCCACGCCCATGCCGGTGACCGGCGATGTGTGGATGATGGTGGCAACGCGCACGTCCGGCGTCATCAAACGCGCATAGTCATCAGCGGTGACGGTGCCGGTGGCGTTGTCGTGCGGCACGGAGATGTAGTCGCAAGCCATCTCGTTGGCCCAGTAGGTGGCGGCAGAGCGCGAGGCCGGGTGCTCCAGCGTGGTGCCGATAACCGCCCCGCCCTGCCCGGCGCCAACGATGGCCGTGCGGATGATGCGGAACAGCAGCTCGGTGCCGCTTTCGCCCACGAAGAACTGCCCGCCGGGCGCATTGAACATGAGCCGCATCTTCTGCTTGGCGGTGTTGATGACGTCGACCAGCGCATGTGAGGCGGGGTTGTCACGACCCTGGTTGTCGGGGATGGCGGCAAACTTGGCTGAGGTGTCGACCGCCGACTTGAGGGTCAGCGCGCCACCTGCATTTTCGAAGAACACGCGCGGGCCGGTAAACGGGCATTCGTCAACATGGGCAAACCGGTTGCGGACTTCGTCCAGGAGGCCGGGTTTTTCTGTAATCATCGACATCTCCAATGAGAAGTTAGCCTCGTTCTCTCAACAACCGTGCCTTGTCGCGCTGCCAGTCGCGCTCCTTGGACGTTTCGCGCTTGTCGTGCTTCTTCTTGCCCTTGGCAAGCGCAATTTCCAGCTTCACCCGGCCACGCTCATTGAAATAGATTTTCAGCGGCACGATGGTCAGCCCGTCGCGCGATGTGCCCTGAAAAAGCCGCGCGATCTCGCGGCCATGCGCCAGCAGCTTGCGGGTGCGGCGCGGCTCATGGTTGAAGCGGTTGCCGAGCGTGTATTCGGGAATGTTGGCGTTGATCAGCCACAGCTCGCCGTCCTTCACCTGCACATAGCTTTCGGCAATGTTGGCCTTGTTGGCGCGCAGCGACTTGACCTCGGTGCCGGTGAGCTGAATGCCCACTTCAAGCGTGTCGAGGATCTCGTAGTCGAAACGCGCACGCCGGTTGTCGGCAATGACGGGACTGCCGGAGCGCTTCTTTGCACCACCACTCTTGGACGACATCAGGCGCTCCGCAAGGTCCCCGGCGCTAGTTGAGCAGACCGGCGTGCACCATGGCCGCCTTGACCTGCTGACGCGCAGCATCGGTGGCCGGCACCATTGGCAGGCGCAGCTCTTCAGGCGCATGGCCCAGCAGGCTGACCGCGTACTTGACCGGTGACGGGCTGGTTTCGCAGAACAACGCCTTGTGCAGCGGCATCAGCCGGTCCTGCAGGGTGAGCGCCTTGGCATAATCGCCGGCAAGCGTTGCTTCCTGGAACTCGGCACACAGGCGCGGGGCAACATTGGCCGTAACCGAGATGCAACCCGTGCCGCCATGGGCGTTGAAGGCAAGCGCGGTGCCGTCTTCACCGGACAGCTGGATGAAGCCCTCTCCCGTTGCCAGACGCTGCAGCGAGGGCCGGGTCAGATCGGCGGTGGCATCCTTGACGCCAACGACGTTGGCGAAGTCCTTGGCCAGCCGGTCGAGTGTCTCGACCGAGATGGAAGCAACCGTGCGGCCCGGCACATTGTAGACAATGATCGGCAGGTCCGGCACGGCGCGCGCAACTGCGGCGAGATGCTGGTAGATGCCTTCCTGGGTCGGCTTGTTGTAATACGGCACGATGGACAGCGCGGCATCGGCACCGGCTTCCTTGGCGTGGACGGCAAAGTCGACGGCCTCTGCGGTGGAGTTCGACCCTGCCCCGGCAATGACGGGAATGCGGCCGGCCACCTGGTCCACCACGATCTCGACCACCTGCTTGTGCTCGTCATGGCTCAGGGTGGGCGATTCACCGGTGGTACCAACGGGAACAAGGCCGTGGGTGCCTTCTGAAATGTGCCAGTCGACCAGTTTGCGAAGGCACGCCTCATCCACCTTGCCGTCCGTAAACGGGGTGATCAGGGCGGGAATGGATCCGTGAAAACGTGCAGCCATCGCTAAACCTCAACAATTCGTAAACCATGTTCCGCTAAGACGTGGGCGGTATCGGGACTTGCAATGCAAAGCCGATGCCAATGCCGATACGTCCTGCACGGGCGCGGCACCATAGACGCCGCCGGTCGTTCCAGCAACCGAAAGCTGTGCCACCTGCCGGTTTTGCCTGAGCGTCACATGGCAGCCGCAATCGCCTCATAATGAGTGCCGATTGCAGGGTGAGTTTCAGAGTATGCGTACGCCAGCACGGTCTGGTGAGGCAATGTGTGACCAACGTAGAGGACGGCATGAGACGCCCCGCAACCGACTCCAGACATTTCCGGCGCCTTGCCCTGGCAGGCACCGCCGGGTTGACCCTTGCAGCCCTGCTTGCAGCGCCGTTGACGGGCAACGCCAATGCACGCTCGGACGACGACGAACCGGCGCTCAGCCAGGAACTGATTACCGCCAATAATGGCCGGTCCAAGCCGCGCAACAATTCGGTTTCGGTGCGCGCCATCGATGCTGCGCTGGACGGCAAGTGGCAAGCCGCTTTCGACGGCGCCAGCCGCTCAGGCGACCAGGCCGCCATGAAGACCGTGGAATGGCTTTACATCCGCAAGAACCCGAAAGATGCAGGCCCTGAGCGGATCATGAATTTCGTCGCCGCCAACCCTAGCTGGCCGGCCTCACAGGCGCTCACCCGCGCGGCCGAAGCACGGCTTGCCGATAGCGACACGCCGGTTGACACGGTGGCGCGGCACTTCAACCGGTTCACACCCATTTCAGCATGGGGACACGTTGCATTCGCGCGTCTGGCGCTGGCCCGCGGCGACCGCAACTCGGCCGCAGCGGCTGTGCGCAAGGCATGGCTGGACGATGACCTGCCCACCAGCCTGGAGAAGGAAATCCTGCGCAACTATGGTGCGCTGCTGGGCCGCGATGACCACAAGGCGCGGATGTATGCCATGATCATGGCACAGGAAACCAACGCTGCAGTGCGCGCCGCCGGCATGGTGTCACGCCAGCACGTTCAGGCGGCAAAGGCGGCACAGGCGCTGATCCGGCGCAAAAGCAACGGTCCAGCGCTTTACAAGAAGTTGCCGGCCGAGTTCCGCAACCATCCGCCGCTGCTGTATGCCTATGCCCGTTACTTCCGGCGCAAGGGCGACTATGCCACGGCGTTCAACCTGCTCAAGCGCGGTCCCGCCTCGCACGCCGCCCAGATCCGGCCGGACCAGTGGTTCGTTGAAAAGCGGCTGGCCGCCCGCCACCTGGCGGCATCGAAGTATCGCAAGCACTGGCCGGCCATCTACAAGATGATGGCGAGCCACGGCTTCAGGTCGGGCAAGCACTATATCGAAGCCGAGTTCCTTGCCGGGTGGTTTGCACTGCGCAAGCTGTCCGAACCGGGCGCGGCGGCTGTTCACTTCAAGCGAATCACCGAAGCGGCAACCACCCGCACCGATGCCTCACGCGGCTGGTACTGGCTGGGCCGCGCGCGCGCCGCCAAGGGCGAAGGCGGCCGGGCTGAACAGGCCTACAAGCAGGCAGCAGCCTCGCCAACACTGTTTTATGGCCAGCTGGCGCTCGACAAACTGGGCCTCGGCAACCGCCCGCTGAACATTTCTGCCGCCTCGGCCAGCAGCGCCGGGCTTGCCAAGGCCAAGCAGGTCGAGGTGTTCCGGGCTGCACACCTGTTGGCACAGGCAGGCGGCGATCGTCAGGTCGGGCTTTTCCTGTTTCCAATTGCCCGGGCCATCAAGTCACCGGTGGAAGCAGCGTCAGCCATCGATGCCATCCACTCGCAAGAAGGCTATTTTGCCGCCGTCCGGCTGGCCAAGGCGTTTGGCGCGATGGGCGTGGACGTGGACAACTGGGCCTACCCGGTCAACGCCCTGCCCGACTGGCGCAGCATCGGCCCACGCGTCGAACAATCGGTCATTCTCGGGCTGTCGCGCCAGGAAAGCGAGTTCAACGCCACTGCGGGCAGTCATGCAGGTGCCAAGGGCTTCATGCAGATCATGCCCGGCACAGGCAAAGGCATCGCCCGGAAATACCGGATCAGTGGATATCGCACCGGTCACCTGACCCAGAAACCGGCGCTCAATGTGGCCATGGGCGAGGCCTATCTGGGCGGGCTGATCGAACGCTTCGGCGGCTCGTACATTCTGGCGTTTGCCGGCTACAACGCGGGGCCCGGCAACGCGCAGAAGTGGATCGACATTTACGGCGACCCACGCTCAGCCGGTGTTGATGCGATTGACTGGATCGAGTCCGTTCCGATTACCGAAACGCGCAAGTACATCCAGAAGGTGATGCAGAACGTGCACGTTTACCGCACGCGGCTTGACCAGAAAAAGTATGCGATCAGCTACGATATAAACCGCGGCGGCCAGAAAGCGGCATCAGGCGGATCCGGTTGCGGAGACGGCGCACGGACCATCGCCTCATTGCTGAATGATTGCTGAGCGCAGTTGCCATCACATCGCCCTGCCCCGGTCCACACAGCAAGAAGGCCGGCACTTCTGCCGACCTTCCCTTGATGTGAAAACCAAAGCAATCAGTCGCGCAAGGCGCTGAAATTACTTCTTTTTCTTGGCCGCACTGCGACGGGTCCTGGTGCCGGACTTGCGCTGCCCTTGCGAATTGCGCAAGCCCCCGGTGCCATACAGCTTGTTGAACTGGTCCATGTCGCCTTCAGCCAGAAGCTTGCACTGCGGGATCCATTCCTCACGCTCGATACGGCCCTTGAAGCGCAGGTGCTCATCAACCCATTCCACCTCGTCCTTCGTCCAGTTGGCAATCTGGTCGAAGTGGAAGAAGCCGAGCCCGTGAAGGGTTTTCTCCAGCTTCGGGCCGACGCCGGAGATTATCTGCAGGTTGTCGGACTTGCCGCCTCGTGCAGAAGCCAACCCCTTGGGACGGCTTGGCTTGCCGGTAGATACCGGCTGTGCCGCCGGCATTGGAGTGGCAGGCCTGGGCGCAGCGGGTGCGGGCGCGTGCGGCTTGGGCGCGGCAGTTGCCGCGGTTGCGGTGGCAGCAGTTGCTGCAGCCGCAGCTGCCGGAACAGCCGCTTTCTCAGGCTCACCGCCGAACAGCTTCCTGAACAGGCAACCCAGTATGCAGCCGATCAGAAAGGCAAGCAGCATCCACAACAGTAGTTCGAGTGTCAGGTGTGGCATTGGTCAGTTTCCTCGCGATTTTTCTCTCGTTGGCCAGGTGATCAGCGCGCTTCCACACGCCGGCAGGTCATCCAGCCAACGATCAACCCGAGAATGAATGCTGCCAGCAGCCACACCCAATTGTGGCTTGCGACAATCATTGCGTCCTTGAAGTTCCAGAAGTCCATTTTTGCCTCCCTCAGGGTTGGACCTTGAATTCCGTACGCCGGTTTCTGGCGCGGCCTTCCTTGGTTGCATTATCTGCAATCGGACGGCTTTCACCATAGCCGACCGCAGTCAGGTTACCGGCGGTTGCCCCCCGCTTGATCAGCGCATCGCGCACCGCCAGCGCACGGCGCTCGCTGAGCGCCTGGTTGTAGCTGGTCGAGCCACGCGAATCGGTGTGACCGCCGATCTCGACGTTTGCATCAGGGCACTGCTTGATAACGTCCGCAAGCGCATCCAGCAACGTATTGCTGTTGGAATGGATGGTGGCCCGGGCAGTATCGAACTCGACATCCTTGCCGTCTGCGAGCAGCTCATCGAAGAGTTTCTGGCAGTTTACTGCGGCTTCAACGGGCGCCGGTGCCGGTGCCGGTTGCGCCTCGATTACGACTTCACCGGCCGTGGTGTCGGAACGCTGGTTGCCGGCCTTGTCGGCAACAACCACCTTCACATCGTAGGTGCCGGGCTCATAGTCCTTCTGGGTGAGAATGGACCAGTTGCCCTTGCCATCGGTGGACAACAGGTCGCTGCTGCCCTTGGCAAACGTTTCACCAGCAAAGGTGACGGCAAGTGTGTCCGAATCACCCTCGGGGAACGTGCCGGACAGCAGTGGACGCGGATGCTTGGCCTTGTAGGCGTTGACGGTTGGCACTGCCGGAGGCGTTGCATCAACGGTCAACTCGGCATCGCTTTCATCCGTGGCGGAGTTGCCGGCCTCGTCGGTCACCGTGGCAACGACATTATAAGTGCCGTCTTTGAGGTTGTCGCCAATGCGCAGGGTCCAGTTGTCCCCGTCGGTCGACAAACCATCGCCTTGGCCGACCACATAGGTCTTGTTGCCCACCGCCACGGTCAGCCTGGTGGCATCCTTGGACGGCCAGGCACCGGTGACGACCGGCTGACGCTGCCGGGTGAGCATTGTGTTGACGCTGGGCACGGCAGGTGCGGAAGCGTCGACGATCACTTCGCCAAAGCCACGGTCAGATGCACTGTTGCCAGCTGCATCGGTTGCCGTTGCCACGACATCATAGGTGTTGTCGGCAAGGTCCGACCCGACTTTCAAGGTCCAGTTTCCGCTGCCATCGCTTGTCAGCTCTTCGCTCTTGCCCAGTTCGTAGGTCTGACCGGCAAGCTCGACCTTGAGTGCGGTCGCATCGCCTTGCGGCCAGGTGCCGGTCACGTCCGGACGGACTGAACGGCCAGTGACCTTGTTGACTGTCGGCGCCTGTGGCGGCGTGGTGTCAACGGAGATGGCACCCGAGCGGGTTGCAGATGACGACTTGCCGCCCGCATTGGTCACCGTAGCGGTGACATCATATGTGCCATCGGCCAGAGCAGATGACGGCTTCAGCGTCCAGACACCCGCATCCGTCGAGGTCAGCTCGGCGTCGGTGCCCAGCTTGTAATCCTTGCCAGCCAGCGCAACAGAGAGGCTGTTGCCTTCAGAATTTGGCCAATTTCCGGTGATTTCCGGCGTATTTCCAAATCCGGTCACGGCATTGACAGACGGCTCACCGGGTGCCGGGGTGCGCACAACCATGGCGGCCGTGCCGGTGGCGCTCGAGGTAAGGCCGTTTTCGCCTGTCACCGTTGCGGTTACATCGTAAGTGCCGTCATCCAGGCCTGGAACTTCAAGACGCCAGTTGCCATTCGACGGGCTGGTCAGTTCGCTGTCGGTGCCGAGCTTGTAGGTCTTGCCGGCAGCAGCGACTTCCAGCGTCTGGCCGTCACCCGCAGGCCAGGTGCCCACCGCAACGGGCTGGCCGTCAAAGCCGGACGAGGCGGCCGGCGAGACGGCGGGCGCGGCCGGCGCAACAGGTGCCGGCGGGGCTACAATTGTCACCGCTCCAGGCACGGTTGCGGACTGGCTGGCCTTCTTGCCATCGGTGGTTTCCACCATGATGTCATAGTTGCCGGGGCTCAGCGCCTGTGAGGGAACCAGCTCCCAGTTGCCGGACCCATCCGATGTCAACTCGGCATTCTTGCCTAGCGCATAGGCCGTGCCCCCCAGGGTCACAGCCAGCGTGGTGGCCTTTGCTTCATCCCAGGTGCCGGTAATTTCGGGCTGGGTCGCTTCGCCAGACACCTTGTTGACCGTCGGCGGCGCCAGACTGACCGGTTGAGCAACCGTTACCCCACTCGAATCGACACGGCGCACACCATATGTGCCCGCTACCAGCCTGGCAGCGTTGGAAATGGCATCCTGCTCAGGCGCCTCGCCGGACAGCTTGGCATCGCGGCCGTCCATGGTGACGCTGGCCCAGCCTGCCCCGCCGGACGCCAGCTGGCTATCGGCAGCGGATTTCAGCTTGTCTTCCAGCGAACCGGAATTGAACAATAACGCCGCAGCGCCAAGGCCCAACGGCAAAATAGCCCAAGGAAACAACCACTTGGGCCAATTACACTTCATCATGACGCTTTTCCCCTCTCAAAGACACTCAGATACCGGGCCGTTTTCTGGCACTTCCGGGCGAACTGGCGGGCATTGCACCGCACGACTTACAGCCACGACTGCAGAATCACAGGATCATCAAGTCACAGAATGACTTTGGTTCGTTGCCTGTCGGTCTCGGTTCCCCCTAATGATTCCAAGGCAGCGGGTGGTTCCGGTCAAGCTCCGGGACCCGGTACGACGGTTAACGCTTGGTCAACGCAAGCCCCTGCATCACCCGCCGCGAGGTTAACGTCAAGACGATACACCGGCAAGTTGATTCAAACGATGTGAACAGAACACATGCGTTGCAGGCAAGCACCAGTCAAATTATTGATTTAAAACGATATCCTCTCGCAGAACCGATGGCTCCAGCTGAACTCGCGCACCTTCTATGCCGGGTTTTCGCCACACGCGCATATAAGAATGTCACCCAACACAGCGTCTGTCAGCGCCTCCGGGTCCGGCAACCCGAGTGTGACATTTAAGTCACAGTTTCTGGAATAGTGTGCGGCAGGCGTTTCCGGTGGTTGATTTCCTGATCGTCTGGAAGCAAAACAGTTATTGTGTGATTTGGTATTACACGCCGTCCTCCTTATCCCGGTTTGCAGGGGAGTTTTCCGGGGGGCAAACCCAACTCTAGAGATTATGGGAGAAACCATAATGACCATTCTTCGTAAGGCCCTGCTCGGTGGTGCGGCTCTCGCCGTCATGACCACTGGCGCACAGGCAGACGAACTGACCGCACTGAAGGCTCAGCTCGAAGCTCTTCAGAACCGCGTTGACACCATGGAATCCGCTCCGGCTTCCTACGAAGGCAAGAGCCTGCTTACGTTTGAGCGCGGCCAGGCCTCCAACACCTGGGACGTTGTTGCTTCCAAGGACGCAGCAAGCACCAACAAGGACAGCGGCTTCACCGTTGCCGTGACCCCGACCGCTGACATGCCGGCACCTGTCGCTGAAGTGACCGTTTACGGTTACGTCGGTGCACACTTGCACTACGCATTCGACGGCAAGCACGGCGAAGGTAACTCCTTCTCCGTGTCCACCCTGTCGAATGACGGTGGTGACCACATCTCCCTGACCGCTCAGCAGTCGCGTTTCGGCATCAAGTCGAAGATCGACACCGCTATCGGCCAGATCCGCACCCAGATCGAAGCTGACTTCACCCCGGGTGGTGGCAACGCTGGTTCGCTCCCGATCCGTCTGCGTCACGCAGTTGGTCACTGGGACATGACCCCGAACTGGACCTTCACGGCTGGCCAGTACTGGTACACCGCGGCCCTGCTGCCGATCGGCGTATCCACCGTTGACTTCAACGGCGCCCTGCTGACCTACTCGCGTACGTCTCAGTTCCGTCTGTCCTACGCTGACGGTCCGCTGTCCTGGGCAGTGGCAATCGAGAACCCGACCTTCGATTCCACCACCAACATGCCGAACATTGCTTCGTACCTGCAGTACGACATTGCTGGCGGTCACACCCTGATCGTCACCGGTGAAGTTGCTGACTGGTTCAACGATGGCTTGCCTTCCAATGGCCCCGTCGCTCACAACGACGAACTCGGCTGGGCGATCCAGGCAGGTGCAAACTTCAACCTGGCTGACGTTGCAACCCTGACCGCAGGCGTTGGCTACGGTGAAGGTCTGCTGACCAACAAGTTCGTGTTCGAAGATGGCTTCGCCAACGTCGACGCAGCTGGCGACCCGCTCGAAGCAATCGCCTTCACCGTTGGTCTATCGTTCGGCCTGTCCGAAACCACGACCTTCAACGCTCAGTTCGGCTATATCAACGCGCTTGAAGAGCAGGACTTTGCTGGTTGCGGTTCTACCGCTCCTGGAGGTGCTGCGGCTCCAGCATCCAGCGATGAATGTAAGGACAAGCTTTACAAGGTCACTGCAAACGTGATGTGGCAGCCGGTCAAGCAGATGCGTATGGGCTGGGAAGTCAACTGGGGACAATACACCCGGTTTGACGGCACCTCTGAAGACGGTGCATCGGCACTGTTCGCTACCTGGTTCTTCTTCTAAGAACCAAAGGCGACAAGCCAAGACTACAAGACCGGCTCAGGGTTCGCCCTGGGCCGGTTTTCTTTTGGGCCTTTGCGAGGAAGCCCCCTGCCCTTTGTGGCAAAGCGGTGTAGGCTCTCGCTCACCATGAGCGATACGGCTGCACGGCATACCCATCAAACACCCACCCGGCGGTTGCCGCGCTGGCTGACCCTGCGCAACACGCGGCTGGTCAGCGGGCTCATCCTGTTCGCCTTCGTTGCCACGCACCTGGCCAATCATGCGCTGGGGCTTATCGCCATAGAGGCGATGGAAGCCATGCGCGACGTGCGCGTTGCCATTACCCGGTCACTGCCCGGCACGGTGATCCTGATGCTGGCGGGCATCATTCATGCTGTGCTCGGCGTGGAGAAGATCATCTCGCGGCGGCTGTCCGCCATATCGGTGCGGGGCCTGATCCAGACCGGCTTTGGCCTGCTGATCCCCGTCCTGCTGGCGCGGCACCTGATCGGCACCCGCATCGTGCACGAGCTGTACGGCATCAATGACAACTATCATTACGCGCTATGGGCCATGTGGCCGGCGGAAGCCTGGCGGCAGGCCGGACTGATTCTGCTGGTCTGGGTGCATGGCTGCATTGGCCTCTACATGTGGATACGGTTCCGGCCTTGGTACAAGCGCTGGCAACCCTTGCTGATGCCACTGGCGGTGCTGTGGCCGATTCTGGCTTTCGCCGGGTTTGAAGTGGCAGGACGGTTTCAGGGTGGAGACATACCGCCGGGCCTGCCGCTCAGCGCCTCACAATATGCCAACATCATCCGGCTCATGGACCTTGCTCTATATGCCTCGCTCGCGTTCATCGCGGTGCTGCTGGTCATCAAGGCGGTGCAAATGGTGTTGGGCCAGTTCAAGCCGCGGGTGTCTGTCACCTACAACTCCGGAGATCGCAAGACAGCACCTGCCGGGCTCACACTGCTGGAAATCTCGCGGCTGTCGCGCGTTCCCCATGCCTCGATGTGCGGCGGACGGGCAAGATGCTCTACTTGCCGGGTGCAGGTGCTCAATGGCCTGGAGTTTCTGGAACGGCCCGGCCCGGACGAGCAACTGGCTCTCGAACGCGCCGGAATCGATGCACCCGACATCCGGCTTGCCTGTCAGGTGCGGCCACGCGCCGACCTGTCCGTGGTCACACTGGTGCCGGCCGCGGCAAGTGCTGCGCGGTTCAGCAGCCTGGACCGCTACCAGACCGGTGTGGAGCGCAATGTCACGATCATGTTCGTCGATATTCGCGGCTTTACCCGTTTCTCCGATGGCCGCCTGCCCTATGACATCGTGTTTATCCTCAACCAGTATTTGGGCCGGATGAGCGACGCGATCATTGCCGAGGGCGGTTACGTCGACAAGTTCATGGGCGACGGCATCATGGCGCTTTTCGGTATGGAAGCTCGAGAGGCCGCGGGGGCCCGCGCAGCATTGGCTGCAGCGGCAGGCATCAGCAAGGCCGTTGCGGAGCTTAACAAGGGTCACGTCGCCGATTTGTCCGAACCCATGCGCATCGGAATTGGCATCCACACCGGCGAGTGCATATTGGGCCGCATCGGCGCCAGTGCCCACCATGAGGCCGGAGACCGGATTACCGCCCTTGGCGATGCCGTCAACACGGCCAGCCGGCTGGAAGGTCACAGCAAGACACTGGGTGTCGAGCTTGTTGTCTCGCAGACCACGCTCAATGCAGCAGGCATCACCCCGGACAAGACCGATCTGACCCGGGTCGAGGTACGCGGCAAGGAAGAATCGGTCTCCTGCCTGGCAGTTCAGAATGCCGTGGATATTACGGTCATGCTCGACACGAACATACCCGCCAAGACCTGACGTTCGCCAGCGGCCGCAAATCATGTCACACTTCGATCATCTGACATGGTCAAGGATGCAAATCAGTTGGAAATATCCCTGATATCCGGTTGCCTTGCTGGCGACTACCATTGGTTCAGCATGAAGATCCTGGAGCTGTATCTGGACAGCGAAATCAATACAGGCGAGTTCATGCGCTGGTTCCACATGCCCGATTCCGCCTACCTGCCAACGTCCGAATGCGTCGCCGCGACCATTGACCCTGCGTGGGACTACCGCGACTGGAGACCGGGCGCGCTGGATGGATATGGTGGCCAGTCGGGCTGAAGCCAAAGGGCTGCGCCTGAAGCGAGCTCCGTTCGGTTGAACGTACGCAGCGTTTGCTTGACAGGCCGCTTTCGGGCCGCCAATGATCATTTCCAAACAGGCGTTGTTCGCTGGCCGGAAGGCGGCGGTTCGGCGCGCCACGACATGCAACGGACTTCAAACCATGGCATTTGCAAAAGACGTGATCGATCTGATCGGTAACACGCCGCTCATCAAGCTCAAGAAGGCATCGGAGATGACCGGCTGCACCATTCTGGGCAAGGCGGAATTCCTCAATCCGGGCCAGTCGGTCAAGGACCGCGCAGCGCTGTTCATCATCAAAGATGCCATCAGCAAGGGGCTGATCAAACCGGGTGGAACAATCGTGGAAGGCACTGCGGGCAACACCGGGATCGGCCTCACCATGGTTGCCAACGCAATGGGGTTCAAATCGGTCATCGTCATCCCCGAGACCCAGACGCAGGAGAAAAAGGATGCACTGCGGCTGCTGGGCACTGAACTGGTCGAGGTGCCGGCGAAGCCTTACCGGGACCCCAACAACTACGTGAAGTATTCAGGCCGCCTCGCCGAACGCCTCAACCAGGAGCGTGATGGGGGAGCGATCTGGGCCAACCAGTTCGACAATGTTGCCAACCGGCAGGCGCATATCGAGACCACCGGACCCGAAATCTGGGAACAGACCGGCGGCAAGGTTGACGGGTTCATCTGCGCGGCAGGCTCTGGCGGCACGATCGCCGGGACAGGCATGGCACTGAAGGAGCGCAACAAGGACATCCGCATCGGCCTGGCGGACCCACATGGCGCTGCGCTTTACAGCTACTACACCACTGGTGAGTTGAAGGCCGAGGGAAGCTCAATCACCGAAGGCATTGGCCAGGGCCGCATTACCGCCAACCTGGAAGACGCACCGATCGACTTTGCCTGCCGGATAGCGGATGAGGAAGCCGTGAGCATCGTGTTCGACCTGTTGCAGGAAGAAGGCCTGTGCATGGGCGGCTCGAGCGGCATCAACATTGCCGGTGCGATGGCACTGGCGAAGGAACTGGGGCCGGGGCACACCATCGTCACGGTGCTGTGCGACTACGGCAACCGCTACCAGTCGAAGCTCTACAACCCGGACTTCCTGCGCTCCAAAGACTTGCCCGTGCCCGCGTGGCTGGAGAAGCCGGTTGACGTACCGGACGTCAGCGTTGACCCTGAAGCGGCATGAGCGAAGCCCTATTCCAGCAAGATGCCTACCTCGCCACCTGCACGGCAAAGGTAGAGAGCGTCAACGACCGCGGCGGGATCCTTCTTGATCGCACGATTTTCTATGCAACGGGTGGAGGCCAGCCCGGCGACAGCGGAACGATGACGCTTGCCGATGGTAGCCGCATTGACATTGCGACCACCGTCTATGGCGAAGACCGCAGCCAGATCGTGCACGTGCCGGCAGAAGGCTCAAACCTTCCGGAGCCGGGCCAAGAGGTGACACTTCATCTGAACTGGGACCGCCGCCACCGTCTTATGCGGGTGCATACAGCGCTCCATCTGATGTGTGCGCTGGTGCCGTATCCGGTCACGGGCGGACAAATTGGCGAAGACGGCGGGCGGCTGGATTTTGACATCGACAACCCCGATGCCATTGACAAGGATGAACTGACAACACGGCTTCAGGACCTGGTGGCAGCCGATCACCAGGTATCGCAAAGATGTATAACGGACGCGGAACTTGATGCCAACCCGGGCCTGGTGCGCACCATGTCGGTTCAGCCACCGCGCGGCAGCGGGCGGGTGCGGCTGGTCGCCATTGGAGAAGATGGCGCGGTTGATTTGCAACCGTGTGGTGGAACCCACGTTGCCTCCACTGGCGAGATCGGCAACATATCCATCACCAAGGTCGAGAAGAAGGGGCGGAATAACCGCCGTTTCCGCTTGGCCCTTGCCGATTGAAGCACACCATAGCCGCAGAGAGGACGAGGTCCGAAATGCCTGACCTGATGGACGAGCGCAAGCACCTGGTTTCAACGCAATGGCTGGCGGACCGGCTGGACGCACCGGATATCGTGATCGTGGATGCCTCGTACTATTTGCCGGATGCCGGGCGCGACGGGCGGGCCGAATACGAGGAGCAGCGCATTCCGGGTGCGGTGTTCTTCGATATCGATGACATAGCCGATTCAGACAGCCCCCTGCCCCACATGATGCCATCGGCGGAGAAATTTTCATCGCGCGTGCGCAAGCTTGGCATCGGTGATGGTACCCGCGTGGTGGTCTATGACGGTGCCGGCCTGTTTTCGGCTGCGCGCGTGTGGTGGATGTTGCGCACCTTCGGACACCAGGACGTGGCCATACTCGATGGTGGCTTCCCGAAGTGGCAGGCAGAAGGTTTGCCAATAGACAGAAGCCCGCCCGAGCCGCGACAGCCAAGGCACTTTACGGCACGGTTCTCCGGATCAAGCGTTCGCGACAAGGCAGACGTGTTGCGAGCAATTGAAACAGGCAGCTCGCAGATTGCCGATGCCCGCTCGCCGGGCCGTTTCAAGGCCGAAGAACCCGAACCACGCGAGGGTATGCGCGGCGGCCACATGCCGGGTGCGGCCAACGTGCACTACCGGACACTGCTGAACGACGACGGCACCGTAAAGCCCACTCAGGACATACGCGCTGTATTCGAGGCAGCAGGCATAGACCTTGGAAAGCCGGTCATCACGACCTGTGGCTCCGGCGTCACGGCTGCCATCCTGACGCTGGGCCTCACCCTGCTTGGCCACAACAGGAACGCGCTGTATGACGGTTCCTGGAGCGAGTGGGGCCGCGACAGCGATACGCCGGTCGAAACCGGGTGACAGATCAGTAAAACCTTGCCATACCGAAGCCTTCAAACGAGGCGATGGCAGGCAAAGCGGCACAGGCACAATGAAGCGAAAACTACCTTCTTCCGGCTTCGGCTCTGGCAAGGGCGGCAGCAAAAAGCCCGAAACGCAGGAAATCGAGACGACTGTCACCTACCTGTCGATGACACATCCGCCAACTGTGCGCGTCATGCCCCCAGCAAACCTGAAGCTGGCATTGATGCACGTGCTTGAGCCGACCGTCAGTTACTACCGCTATCTGTATCACGAGGTCGGCCAGGACTACTGCTGGGTGGATCGCAAGGCGATGAGCGATGATCAACTCGCAGAAGCCATCAACGCAAAGGGAGTGAGCGTTTACGTGGCTTATTGTGCAGGCAATCCGGCCGGCTACTTCGAGATTGATGCGCGCGAGCCGGCAAAGGTCTGGCTGGCCTATTTTGGCCTTCTGCCAGAGTTTCATGGCATGGGCATTGGAAAATGGCTGCTGTCGGAGGCGGTGCGTACGGCCTGGGCCGGAAAGCCGGAAGAGCTTCACGTCGAAACGTGTACGCTTGATGCAGCACACGCACTTGCGCTCTATCAGAAGATTGGCTTCGTCCCGTATGAGCGGCGGGAAAAAACCATGATCGTTCCGGCCTGAGAACCATGTCAGAAAACAGCACGCATCGCCCGAAAATCAGAAGCCTCGTTGGCATCCTTCTTTTCGTGGTCTATGTGACGGTTTACGTGCTGATTGCCATGGCGATCGGTGCACGCTATCTGGCCGATTCACATGGTGCAGCACAGTTCTTGTTTTATGTGGTGGCAGGCCTTGCCTGGGTGCCGGGCGCGATGTTGATCGTGAGCTGGATGGCACGGGCCTACAAACGGGACTGACTGGCTGAAGCCTTCGTCAGGTCGTGATCACTCGCTGCATCTTGTTGAACATCGCAAACGGTGCGCCGGTCAGCAGAACATCCGTATATTCGCGTTCCTGGTAGCCCCCATTCAGGGAGAACCTCGGCAGCGACGTCAGGTGGTCCTTGTGTTCGTCGAAGATCATGCCCTTGCGCGTGGTGACAGCAACCTTGAAACCGGCCTCCCGGATCAGCTCAAAGTCGCGTGGACCGGCTGATGTTTCATCGCCATACGGATAGGCAAATGTTTGCGGCACTTCGCCGATCTCACGCGCGATGCGATCACGCGATCCCAAAGCCTCGCCGAGCGCCTCTTCGGCAGTGAGCTTTTTCATTGCATGATGACTGACTGAATGGGCACCTATGGTGCACAGGCGATCCCGGTTCATCGCACGAATGTCGTCCCAGGTCATGGCTTGCTGCCGGCAAACCGCGTCCAGATCAATGCCGTGGGCAGCGCATGTGTCGCGAATCCAGTTGCGTTGTTCTGTTTCAGGACACATCCTCAAGGGCCAGTACATGCGGCGGAACATCGTCCATTTTTCTGCATCTGTCCTCACAGAGCCCTGAAAGCGCTCGCCACCAAGCTCCAGGTCCAGTTCGTCACTCGACGCGATCAGGAGCTCGAGCCCGCGCCACCACAATTCGCACTTGCCATCTGCAATGCCTGGAGCAACAAAAATCGTGAACGGGCATGAATGGGCCCGGAAAACCGGCCACGCATGATCATGATTGTCGAGATAACCGTCATCCAGTGTGAAGACGGCAAATGGTGCCTTGCCCGTTGACGGCTTGCCGAGTTCCTCGGCAGCTTCTTCAAGCGAAACAAGACCATAGCCCTTCGACTTCACAAGTTGAATCACGTCATCCAGGAACTCTGGCGTAACCTCAAGACCGGCATTTGGCGCGAAATCGCTGGCCTGGCTGCACTGCGGCAAAACATGATGCAACATGAACACTGTGCCACGGCCTCGCAGCCATGGTGACAACAAGCTTGCTGCACCTGAATAGTGCAACAGTTTCATCAGCATTTTGTCGTAACTCGCCATCGCCCACTTGCCTCGGTGCCTTCCGGTTTGATCGTCAGGCAGAATGCAAGCAAGCAGCATGCCATCACGCCAGGGATGATGACCACTCCTTGCTTTTGATCGCGTTAATCGACCGTCGCCGGCAGAAGCGGCCAACTCACTTTCCACGTTGTCCCAAAAGGCTGTGGCTGCTGCTTACAAGGATGCAGCAATGTTCTGGAATGATTTGCCACCGGCCTGCGCACTTGCCGATTGCACGCACAGTACGGCTGCTTCTTTGACCTTGCCGGACTTGAGCGCGGCGCAAATTTCGTTGGCTTCATTCAACCGGTTTTCGGCTGCGAGAACCAGCACGACAGAAGAGTTTGCTGCCAACTCGACATTCGTTTCATTGCCCTCGCCGACGTGGATGAGGCTGACCTGATACACCTGCTCCAGTGCCCGAATTGCCTGTTCCATGGCCGGCGACGATACCAGCGCCTGATTTGCGACGGCCGTCTGCCCCGCAGAGATTGTCTGAAGCTGTGTCCGCTTGTCCTTGCGGATGATATCTGCAAACCCGGCCTGGTTCGCCACAAGATCGTAGATGCCAACGCCGCCCAGTTCGGGCTCCAGGGCAGCCAGACCCGGTTGGCCCGAAGACACGTCCATAATGGCCGCCTTCAAGCCGCTCATCGCCAGCAAGCGGCCCAGCGCCAGCGTGAATGCCAAGCTGTCAAGCTCCTGGCCGGTGAGATTGACGATGCTCACGCGGCGGTAGTTGCTGTTGGCCACAAGGTGGCGAACGCCGGCAAAGACGGGCTCCAGCGCCTTGCGATAACCGCTCTGGGGTTCGAACACAGCCTGCGAGGTGGCATGGATTGCAACCATGGAAGTCGCCATTCCCGGTAGCGTTGCAAGCGCAGACGTACCAACCGGGTTCGCTTCAGCCTTCGAAGTGTCAACCTGCATCATGGCAGGTGATGCAGCTGATGATGGCTGTGCCATCGAAGGGGGCATAACCACAGCGGGTGCGGCCGCAGCTGACGCCGCTGACGCAAAAACGGATGGCGTGGCACCGCCAGGCTGCTGCACGGACACAGGCGCAGATGCCTGCACGTCAATGCTGGATGGAACACTGACCTGCCTGCGGTCGAGATTGGCCGCAGACGACATGACCTCGACGACAAAGGCAAGACCGATGGCGAGAATGAAACCACCAAACGTCGCCAGCAGCATGATCGGCCCCTTCTTGGGGAAGGAGGGCTCTGAAGGCTCGCCTGCGGCGGAAATGATACGGCCAAGACCCGGCTGCGTCGAAATATCCTGCCGGCTGTTTGCATCTGTGTAGCGCACCAGGAACGACTCCAGCAGGCTGCGGTTTGCAGCTGCTTCGCGCTCGAGTTCGCGCAGCTTTACATCGTCGATACCAGTAGCCGATGTCTGGGCTTTCAGCTTTTCAAGGTTTCCACGAAGTGCGTTCTCGCGGGCTTCTGCCACCTTGGCTTCCTGATCCAGGCGCTCCACAACCTTGAACGCCTCGCTGCGAATCTGCCTGTTGAGGTCTTCAAGCTCCCGATTGACGGCAATGATGCGGGGATGATTGTCCAGATAGATCGTCGACAGCTCGGCGCGTGAGCGGGTCAGTTGAACCTGTTGTTCACGCAAGCGCTGGATGAGCGGCGACGTGAGCACATCAGCGGACGTATCTACCGTACCGGTCGTACGCAACAACTCGCGGATGGATGACGCCTTCGCTTGCGCTTCGGAACGCGCTGCCGATGCAACGATAATCTGCGAATTGAGCGAGGAAAGCTCCTCATTGTTCAGCTTGGCCTGTGCCCCGCGAAAGATGCCCGCCTCGGCCCTGAACTTTTCAACCGCTGTTTCGGACTCAACAACCTTCTTGCGCAACTCCTCGATCTGAGAGGCAAGCCAGTCGCGCGCTTCTCCAGTGGGTTCATTGAGAGCCTGCTTGGAGAAGGCGACGTAGTATTCGGCAACCTTGTTGGCAACAGCCGTTGCAAGTTTGGGATCCCTCGATTCGAACTGAACGCTGATGACGGTCGACTTCGGAACCTCGAAAACAGTCAGCTTGTCGTAATAATGATCAATGACGCGCTGCTCTTCGGTCATGGTTGCCGGGTTCGGTTTGAACCCGAACGCAATCAGCAACTGACCGATGGTTCCGATGCCACTCTTCAGGGAATCGAATTCCTTGACTTCATTGAGCTTCAGATCCTGGATCACACGCAACGCAAGATCGCGAGACTTTACAACCTGAACCTGCGAGGCAACGTCACGCTCGGTGAGCGTTATGCGTTCGTTCCTGTCCTGCCCCACGCGGGTGTATGGCGTTTCCTGGTTTGCAACCAGCACCATGGCGCTGGAGGTGTATATCGGCTTTACGGAGTTCACAAACCAGTAGGCAAGGAATGCGCAAGCAGCCGTGAACAACAGAATGCTCAGCCAGCGCCTGAGAATGCCCCTCAAGACGTCTCGAACATCAATGTAAGCTGAAGATTCCATGCCTTGCCAAATAACTGGTATCGGCCCGCAGGAATCGGACCACGCTTGTTGTCTGTCCGGCAATGTGAACAGACTTGGTAACCAATGCCTTAACGTTCTGTCACAGCCCGCAATTTTCCGGCCCTGCTTAACGCGTTGCTAACCATGCCTGTTTACCTTGGCGCCGTAATCAAGCGGCACTATCCGGAACCGTTTTCCGGCAAGGCCAAGTCGAGTGGGTTGTTAGGCGTATGAAATATCTTGCTCCATTGCTGTCAGGTTTGCTGCTGGCGGGCTGTGCTGAAACCTGGGATGACACCCTGCCCGGCACCCCCGCCGGCGGCACAGGTCTTATGGCCAATGGGGAGGTCGCTTCCTACCCGCAGTTCACCGCCTCTATCCCGCAGCAACCC
>JAWVYF010000019.1:0-19360 GCA_033722845.1 Anderseniella sp.
AAGCCATTGCCGGCGCCAGCCACCGGCAAGGTCATGGCAGGCACAGATCACGCGGAACCATGGGTCACCGCACGGGATACAGCAGTGCTCACGCTGCTATACGGCTGCGGTTTGCGCATTTCAGAAGCGCTCAACTTGAACCGAAGCGAAGCCCCCGTACCACCCAACGACGACGTGCTGCGCATTACCGGCAAGGGTGGAAAAGTGCGGCTCGTACCTGTGTTGCCGGTGGCAACGACAGCCCTCGAAACCTACATCGCCCTCGCACCTGCGCTGGATCCTCACGGGCCACTGTTCATCGGCCAGCGTGGTGGCCGGCTGAACGCCCGCAACATCCAGTTGCTGATGCAGCGCCTGCGCTCAGGCCTCGGCCTGCCGGACACCGCTACGCCGCACGCCCTCAGGCACTCCTTCGCGACCCACCTGTTGGGTGGCGGGGCAGACCTGCGCGCCATACAGGAGCTGCTCGGCCACGCCAGCCTGTCCACCACGCAGGTCTATACCGGCGTCGACCGCGAGCACCTCTTGGCCCAGTACGACAAGGCCCACCCCCGCGCATAATCCCGCTTGGCAACCGCAACCGGCAAATCTAGTCTCAGCCTCCATGGCAGTGCCCCTTCCCGACTACGTCGAAAGCGACGACACCCTTGCGGACCGCGTTGACGTCGCCATCATCGGCGGCGGCATTATCGGCACCTGCACCGCCATGGAACTGGCCGAACGCGGGTTAAAGGTCGCCGTGTTCGAAAAAGGCCGCATCGCCGGTGAGCAGTCGGGCCGTAACTGGGGCTGGTGCCGCCAGATGGGCCGCGACAGCCGAGAAATGCCTCTGATCGTGGAAAGCCTGCGGCTGTGGCGCGGCATGAACCAGCGCGTTGGCGCAGACACCGGCTTCACAACCTGCGGCATCGCCTACCTGGAAAAGACCGAAGACGGCATTGCAGCCCGGGAAGACTGGGCCGACCGGAATGCCCGGCCCCACCAGGTCAGCTCGCGCATCATCCGTGGCGAGGAACTGGACCGGGCCGTCCCCGGAGCCTCGGCCCTGTACAAGGGTGCCCTGTTCACCGAAAGCGACGGCCGCGCCGAACCGACCAAGGCGGCACCTGCTATCGCTCAGCACATAAAGGCCATGGGTGGCCAGGTGTTTACCGGCTGGGCAGTACGCGGCATTGAGACCGAGGCTGGCAAGGTGTCGGGCATCGTCACCGAGCGAGGCACCTTGAAATGCCCGGCGGTGGTCTGCGCCGGCGGGGCATGGTCGCGCCGCTTCCTCGGCAATCTGGGTCTCGACCTGCCACAACTCATCACCATGTCCAACGTGCAAGCCACCGAGCCGCTTGATGCGCCTTATGCATCGTCGTTCGCAGGCGGCAAGTATGCGGTCAGGAAGCGCGCCGACGGTGGCTATACAATTGCCCACAATGCCATCACCGTGCCGGACATTATCCCGGCCTCATTCAAATATCTGCGCGCGTTCTGGCCTGCTCTGAAATCGGAATGGCCAAACCTTCGACTGCGCATCGGCAAGCGCTTCTTCACCGAGGCCATGCTTGCCTCGCGCTGGCAGATGGACGAGGTCACGCCATTCGAGAAGGTGCGCGTGCTGGACCCCGAACCGCTGGACTGGGTGCTGAAAGACTGCCTCGACGCACTCGCCGAAAAACACCCGGAGTTCAGGGGCGTGAAGATCGTCAACAAGTGGGCCGGGCTGATCGACGTCACGCCGGATGCCGTCCCGGTCATCTCACCCATAGAGCAAATCCCGGGCTTCTATCTTGCCACAGGCTTTTCCGGACATGGCTTCGGCATCGGTCCCGGCGCGGGCAAGCTGATGGCCGACCTTGTTACAGGCAGGACGCCGGTCGTCGACCCTACGCCGTTCACCTACAAACGCATGATCGACGGCACGAAGCTCGTGCCGGAAACCGATATCTGATCACGAATGTATAGCCCGCTTGTCCACGGCGAGGGCTGCTTCCTTGACCGCCTCGGACAATGTCGGGTGCGCATGGCACGTGCGCGCAAGGTCTTCCGATGACCCGCCGAACTCCATCAGCACCGCGCATTCGTGAATGAGTTCACCCGCCTGCGGGCCGACAATGTGCACGCCCAGAACCTGATCGGTCTTGGCGTCCGCCAGTACCTTGACGAAACCGTCGGTGGTCTTGTTGGCCTTGGCACGGCCATTTGCCATGAACGGAAAGTTCCCTGCCTTGTAGTCGACGCCGGCTTCCTTCAACTCATCCTCCGTCTTGCCGACGGAAGCGACTTCAGGTTGCGTGTAGACTACGCCGGGAATGATGCCATAGTTCACGTGGCCTGCCTGGCCTGCCAGCATCTCGGCCAACGCCACGCCTTCTTCTTCAGCCTTGTGGGCCAGCATTGCACCGCGCACCACGTCGCCAATGGCGTAGATCCCGTCCACATTGGTCTTGAAGTGATCATCAATCTCGACCCGGCCGCGGTCATCGGTCTTGACCCCGACATCTTCCAGCCCAAGACCCGCCGTGTACGGCACGCGCCCGATGGCCACCAGAACGATGTCTGCCTCGATGGTTTCAGCATCACCACCCTTGGCTGGTTCAACCGTTACCTTCAGGCCCTTCTTGGCCTTGTCCACACCAGTCACCTTGGAGCCCAGCTTGAATGCCATGCCCTGCCGCTTGAGCAGCATCTGGAACTTCTTCGCCACTTCGGAATCCATGCCCGGCAGGATGCGGTCGAGAAACTCGACTAATGTCACTTTCGCACCCAGACGCCGCCATACCGACCCAAGCTCCAGGCCGATCACCCCGGCACCGACCACCACCAGGTGGTCAGGCACCTTGGAAAGCTCCAGCGCGCCGGTGGACGACACAACGGTGTTCTCGTCGATCTCAATACCAGGCAGCCGCGCCACGTCCGAACCGGTGGCGATGCAGATGTTCTTCGTCTCCAGAACCTGTGGTTCACCCTTCTCGGGCCTCACCTCAACCTTGCCTGCGCCGACAATCTTGCCGGTGCCATGGAAGGCATCAATCTTGTTTTTCTTGAGCAGAAACTCGATACCCTTGGTGTTGCCCTCGATGGCCTCGTCCTTGAACTTCAGCATCTGCTTGATGTCGGCCTTTGGCTTCGACACCTTGATGCCCATACCCTCGAATGCGTGCTCGGCTTCCTCGAACAGCTCGGATGCATGCAGCAGCGCCTTGGAGGGAATGCAGCCGACGTTGAGACAGGTGCCGCCATGAGCCGCACGCTTTTCAACAACAGCGACTTTCATCCCCAGCTGGGCAGCGCGAATCGCACCCACATAGCCGCCAGGGCCGGTGCCGATAACAACCAGATCGTACATTTGAAAACCTTCCGTTACAGGTCCAGCACCAGCCGCTCAGGGTCTTCCAGCGAGTCCTTGACGCGCACCAGGAACGTCACCGCTTCCTTGCCGTCGACGATCCGGTGATCGTAGCTCAGTGCCAGGTACATCATCGAGCGCACCTTGATCTCGCCGTTCACGACCATCGGCCGTTCCTGGATCTTGTGCATGCCCAGAATGCCCGACTGCGGCGCGTTGAGGATCGGCGTCGACATGAGTGAGCCGTACACCCCGCCATTGGAAATGGTGAAGGTGCCACCCTGCATGTCCGACATGGACAACTGCCCATCACGCGCCAGCCCGCCCAGCCGGCCGATTTCCTTTTCAATCTCGGCAATCGACATCTGGTCCGCATCGCGCACCACCGGCACCACGAGGCCCTTGTCGGTCCCAACCGCCACGCCGATGTGGCAGAAGTGCTTGTAGACAATGTCCGTCCCGTCGATCTCGGCGTTCACCGCAGGGATTTCCTGCAGCGCGTGGGTCACCGCCTTGGTGAAGAAGCCCATGAAGCCCAGCTTCACCCCATGCTTCTTTTCAAACAGGTCCTTGTAGCGCTTGCGCAGGTCCATCACCGCCGTCATGTCCACCTCGTTGAAGGTGGTCAGCATGGCTGCTGTGTCCTGGGCATCCTTCAGCCGCCGCGCAATGGTCTGGCGCAGCCGGGTCATCTTCACCCGCTCCTCGCGAGACGCATCTGCATCGGACGACGGCGCGCGCTTGGCCGGTGCCGGTGCCGACGCAGGCGCTGACTTCACGCCCTTCTCCAGCGCCTCGATCACATCGCCCTTCAGCACCTGGCCGCGCTTGCCGGACCCATCAATCTGATCTGGCGACAGCTTGTTCTCTGCCAGCATTTTTGCCGCCGACGGCGATGCCGGGACACCGGGTTTGCCAGCAGGCGGGTTTTGCTCATCCTGGACCTTGCTGGCAGCCTTCTGCGGCGCAACTGAAGCTTCGCCCTCGCCACCTTCGCGGATGCGCGCCAGCAGTGCACCCACCTCTACATTGGCGCCTTCCTCGGCAACGATTTCGACAATCGTACCCGACACAGGTGCCGGCACTTCCTGTGCCGCCTTGTCGGTCTCCAGTTCCACAAGCGCCTCATCGGCCTTGACGAAATCGCCCACGCCCTTGAACCACGAGCCAACGCCGGCTTCCGTAACCGACTCGCCTGCCGACGGCACGACCACGTCGACCAGCTTGCCATTGTCCGCGCTGGCGGCAGCCTTCGGTGCTGCCTTCTTTTCCGGCTTGCCTGCAGCTTCGGTTTTGGCCGGCGCACCAGCGCTGGCACCGCTTTCGGCAACCGTGCCAAGCAGTGCGCCCACTTCAACGGTGTCGCCCTCATTGGCAACAATCTCGCCCAGAGTTCCACTGGCAGGAGCCGGCACTTCCACCGTTACCTTGTCGGTTTCCAATTCAACCAGCGGCTCATCTGCCTTGATGGCATCGCCCGGCTTCTTGAACCATTGCCCGATGGTTGCCTCGGTGACCGATTCACCCAGCGTCGGTACGCGGATTTCGTTCGCCATTACTCCAGATCCTTCGTGTCTTGTCCGGCCCGGTCTCATGCCGGTGCTGCGGTGTCAGTCAAATCAGTTGCGATACCCGGTTGGCATGAGCAGCGCGAAGCCCCCATGCTCAACCCGGGTAGTCCTTGCCAAATGCAGTATCCAGAAACGCCGCCAGCTCTTTCTGGTGGCGGCTCATCAGGCCGGTTGCCGTCGAGGCACTAGCCGAACGCCCAGCATAAGCAGGCCGGCGGTACTTCGCCTCAATGCGGTTCAATACCCACTCCACATAGGGCTGGATGAAGGTCCAGGACCCCATGTTCTGGGGCTCTTCCTGGCACCACACGATCTCGGCATCCTTGAACCGCATCAACTCGTTTACCAGCGCCTTGGTCGGGAACGGATAAAGCTGCTCCAGCCGCAGCAGGTAGATGTCATCGATGCCGCGCTTCTCGCGCTCTTCCAGCAGGTCGTAATAGACCTTGCCCGAACACATCACGACGCGCCGGATCTTCTCGTCCTTGACGAGCTTGACCGTCGAGCCGGGCACATACTCCGCATCGTCCCAGAGAATACGGTGGAAGGTTGACTCGTCCCCCATCTCCTCAAGTGTCGACACGCACCGCTTGTGACGCAGCAATGATTTCGGCGTCATCAGGATCAGCGGCTTGCGGAAATCCCGGTGCATCTGGCGGCGCAGGATGTGGAAGTAGTTGGCCGGCGTGGTGCAGTTGGCGACCTGCATGTTGTCTTCCGCACACATCTGCAGATAGCGCTCCAGCCGTGCAGATGAGTGTTCCGGCCCCTGGCCCTCGTAGCCGTGCGGCAGCATGCAAACCAGGCCGGACATACGCAGCCACTTGCGCTCACCCGACGACAGGAACTGGTCAAACACCACCTGCGCGCCATTTGCAAAGTCACCGAACTGCGCTTCCCACAGCACCAGTGTCTGCGGCTCGGCCAGCGAGTAGCCATACTCGAAGCCCAGCACCGCCTCTTCCGACAGCATCGAGTTGATGCACTCGAAGTCGTAGGTCTTCTTGCCGGACACATGCTTCAGCGGCGCATAGCGCTTTTCTGTTTCCTGATCTACCCAGACCGCATGGCGCTGCGAGAACGTGCCACGCTCAACGTCCTGGCCCGAAAGGCGCACCCGCGATCCTTCATCCACCAGCGAGGCAAATGCCAGCGACTCGGCGGTCGCCCAATCGAGGTTGTCGCCGGCGGCGATTGCCTTCGCCCGTGCATCCATCACGCGCTTGAGAGTGCGGTGAATGTTGAACCCGTCAGGTACGGCGGTGATCTGCTTGCCCAGCTTCTTGAGCCGGTCGACATTGACCCCGGTCTTGCCGCGGCGCGGGTCGTCATCATCCTTGGTGGCCTTCAGGCCCGACCAGCGTCCGTCCAGCCAGTCCGCCTTGTTCGGCTTGTAGTTGTCGGATGCCTCGAAGTCTTCCTCCAGACGCTTGCGGAACTCGCCCTTCATCGCGTCGTAGTCGGCCTCACTGATCGTGCCTTCATCGATCAGCCGGCGGGCATAAAGCTCGGCCACTGCCGTGTGCTTGGCAATGCGGCGATACATGATCGGCTGGGTGAAAGCCGGCTCGTCCGCCTCGTTGTGGCCGAAGCGGCGATAGCAGAACATGTCGATGACAACCGGGTGACCAAATGTCTGGCGGAATTCGGTCGCAACCTTGGCCGCATACACCACCGCTTCCGGATCATCCCCGTTCACATGGAAGATCGGCGCCTCGATCATCTTGGCAACGTCGGACGGGTAGGGAGACGAGCGTGACCAGATGGGCGACGTAGTGAAGCCGATCTGGTTGTTAATGATGAAGTGCAGCGAACCACCGGTGCGGTGACCCTTCAGCCCCGAAAGGCCGAAGCACTCGGCAACCACGCCCTGACCTGCAAAGGCCGCATCACCGTGAATCAGCAGCGGCAGAACCTTGGAACGGTCACGGTCCAGCTGATCCTGCTTGGCGCGCGCCTTGCCCAGCACCACCGGATCCACGATTTCCAGATGCGACGGGTTGGCGGTCAGCGACAGGTGCACCTTGTTGTTGTCAAACTCGCGGTCCGACGACGAGCCAAGGTGGTACTTCACATCGCCTGAGCCCTCGACCTCTTCCGGCGTGGACGAGCCACCCTTGAACTCATGGAAGATCGCCGTGTACGGCTTGCCCATCACGTTGGCCAGTACGTTGAGACGGCCACGGTGCGCCATGCCCAGCACGATTTCGGCCAGCCCCATGTTGCCACCGCGCTTGATGATCTGCTCCAGCGCCGGCACGATCGATTCACCGCCATCGAGGCCAAACCGCTTGGTGCCGGTGTACTTCACGTTCAGATAGGCCTCGAAGCCTTCCGCCTCGATCAGCTTGTTGAGAATCGCCTTCTTTCCCTCGGCGGTAAACTCGATCGACTTGTCCGGACCCTCGATTCTCTCCTGGATCCATGCCTTGTGGCGCGGGTCCGACATGTGCATGAACTCGACCGCCATGGTCGAGCAATAAGTTGCCTTGAGGATCTCGACGATCTTTCGGATCGAGGCACGCTCCAGGCCCAGCACGTTATCGATGAAGATTTCCCGGTCCATGTCCTCCGGCCCAAAGCCGTAAGATGCCGGGTCAAGCTCCGGGTGCTGTTCCTTTTCGCGAAGGTTCAGCGGATCAAGGTCTGCAATCAGGTGACCGCGCATGCGATAGGCGCGAATCATCATCAAGGCGCGAACCGAATCCAGCGTCGCCTTGCGAAGCGCATCGGTATCGATGCTCTCGCCTTTCTGGACAGCCTTCGCAGCAATCTTGCCGCCCATCGCCTTTTCAACCGCCGGCCAGTCGCCATCAAGTGCTGACACCAGCTCGCCATTGGCGGCTTGCGGCCAGTCCTTGCGCGCCCAACTCGGGCCTGAGGCCTTGCGCTGAACATCGTCCGCGCTATCACCAAGCTGGTCGAAAAACGCCCGCCATTCGGGATCTACCGAATTCGGATCCGCCTCATAAGCTGCTTGAAGTTGTTCGATGAATTGGGCGTTGCCGCCATACAGGAAAGACGTTTGCTCGAAAACGTCGTTGGCGTCTGTCTTGGCCATTTTACCTTCGCGTCAGACGGTCGGTCCAACACGATCCTTGGGTGGAGGTCAGCTGATGCACGCCATAAACAACTGCGTGCTGCCTTGCAACATAGACCTATTTCCAACGCTTTCAACCACAAGGCGACAAACTTGACGTTTTGGTAAAGTATTATTGCGCCTGCCGGATTTCGAAACCGGAGGCTGGTAGCGCGCTCCTGATGGCAAACCGGCCCTGAAACGGCGAAGCGGCCCGCCTCCAGCCCTGTTGGGCCGGCAACGAACCGCTTCACGCGTCAGGGAGGATTGCCTGATCAGCCCTTGATCGCCTTGAGCACGGCCTGGCCAAGCCCGGCCGGCGAGTCTGCCACCACGATGCCGGCAGATTTCATCGCTTCGATCTTGTCTTCGGCACCACCCTTGCCGCCGGAAATCACCGCACCAGCATGGCCCATGGTGCGTCCGGGAGGGGCCGTTCGGCCTGCAATGAAGCCGGCCATCGGTTTTTTGCGGCCCTTCTTGGCTTCATCGGCAATGAACTGGGCTGCATCTTCTTCTGCCGAACCGCCAATCTCGCCGATCATGATGATCGACTCGGTCGCATCGTCAGCCAGGAACATCTCCAGCATGTCAATGAACTCGGTGCCCTTCACCGGGTCACCGCCAATACCCACTGCCGTAGTCTGGCCGAGGCCTGCATTGGTGGTCTGGAACACGGCTTCATAGGTCAGCGTACCCGAGCGCGAAACGACGCCGACCGAACCCTTGGAGAAGATGTTGCCCGGCATAATGCCGATCTTGCATTCTTCCGGTGTCAGCAGACCGGGGCAGTTGGGGCCGATCAGGCGGGAGTTGGACTTGTCCAGCTTGGCTTTCACCTTGACCATGTCCATCACCGGCACACCCTCGGTAATGCACACGATGAGCGGCACTTCCGCCTCGATGGCCTCGATGATGGCCGCACCGGCGCCTGCCGGCGGCACGTAGATGACGGACGCATTGGCGCCGGTCGCATCCTTTGCCTCTGCCACAGTTGCATAGATCGGCAGCTTCTCGCCGCCCTTGCCTTCCCAGGTTTCACCACCCTTCTTCGGGTGAATGCCGGCAACCATCTGGGTGCCGTGATAGGCCAGAGCCTGTTCTGTGTGGAAGGTTCCGGTCTTGCCGGTCAGCCCCTGCACCAGAACCTTGGTGTTCCTGTCGATGAGAATGGACATGCGGTTCCTTCCTATTCCTTCGATACGATTGTTACGGTCAGCAGTCCGCCGCTGGCGGACCGGGATGTCTTGTTGAACAGAAAAACCTTGAACTGCTCATTGCCGCCGGCCCAGGTGGTGGTGGTCATCTCACCGTCTTCAACGCCGCTCGACACTGGTTCCTTGCCGGCCAGTTCGCGCATGGCGCTGGCCACATCTTGCGGGGATCCCTCGTCGCCCAGCACAAGGGTGCATGATGTCACCGTACCCTTGGCAAACGCCGGAAACTGCTCGGCCAGCGAGCCTGCAACGCCGCGCTGGGTCAACCCGACCCGGTAAAACTGCTCGCCGACCTGCACGTCCCAACCACGGAAATAGGAGAAGTCATCCGGCTTGCCGAATGCCTCCATGTCCTTGGGCACCAGCAGGTTCCAGCCCAGCTCGAGCGCCATCTTCTCCACCGCCTCGGTGCTCGGCACCTTGGAATAGCAGATGCGGTTGAACACCGACACGGCATCAATGCCGGCAGCGGTATTGGCCACGGCAGGCAGGCCCGACAGAACCGAAATACCCGCTGCAGCCAGCAGTGTTTTCACGCCCGGGTTCACCGGATCAGCCCTTGACTGCCTTGACGATCTTCTGGGCGGCGTCATCAAGGTCATCGGCCGCAATCACGTTGAGACCGCTTTCATTGATAATCTTCTTGCCGAGATCGACGTTTGTACCTTCAAGACGTACCACCAGCGGCACCTCAAGCCCCACTTCCTTCACTGCGGCCACCACGCCTTCCGCGATCACGTCGCAGCGCATGATGCCACCGAAGATGTTGACAAGGATGCCCTTCACATTCGGATCGGAGGTGATGATCTTGAACGCCGCCGTCACCTTTTCGGTGGTGGCGCCGCCACCCACGTCGAGGAAGTTGGCAGGCTCTGCCCCATACAGCTTGATGATATCCATGGTCGCCATGGCAAGGCCGGCGCCATTCACCATGCAACCGATGTCACCATCCAGCGCGATATAGGCGAGGTCATACTTGGACGCCTCGATTTCCTTGTCGTCTTCCTCGGTCAGGTCGCGCAGGTCCGCCAGTTCCGGGTGGCGGAACTCGGCGTTGCCGTCAAACGACACCTTGGCGTCGAGCACGCGCAGGTGGCCATCGCCCAGAACGACAAGCGGGTTCACTTCCAGAAGGCTCATGTCCTTCTCGGTGAACGCCTTGTACAGCGTCGGGAACAGCGACTTGGCATCCTCTGCCGCCGCACCTTCGAGCTTCAGGCCATCAATCAGCCTGGCTACATCGGCGTCGGTCATGCCGCTGTCGGGGTCAATCGCCACGTTGATGATCTTTTCAGGCGTTTCCTCGGCAACCGCCTCGATGTCCATGCCGCCCTCGGTCGACACCACAAACGCCGGGCGGCCCACCGTCCGGTCCACCAGGATCGACAGGTACAGCTCCTTGGCAATGTCGGCACCGTCTTCAATATAAAGGCGGTTGACCTGCTTGCCGGCCGGGCCGGTCTGCTTGGTCACCAGCGTATTGCCCAGCATTTCCCTGGCGTTCTTGACCACGTCCTCGACGGACTTGACCACGCGCACGCCACCGGCTGCATCGGCACCCAGCTCCTTGAACTTGCCCTTGCCGCGGCCACCAGCGTGGATCTGCGACTTGACCACATATACCGGGCCGGGCAACGCCTTGGCGGCTGCCTCGGCATCATCGGCAGACATGATCGGCACACCGGCTGCCACGGGTGCGCCAAATTCCTTCAACAGCGCCTTGGCCTGATACTCATGAATGTTCATGGCTTGATTATTCCCTTTCCTCCCGCATCGGGTGAGCGAACTCTAGCCACAGAATGCAGGTCGCGTAAAGGCTGTGGTATACCACATACCAGAAAAGTTGAGGCCGGGGTCTCCCCCGGCCCGTTTCGTCAGGCAAGATCCGGCGCGATCTTCTTGGCCGCATCCATCAGGCCTTTCACGGCATTGATGGACTTCTTCAGTTCCGCCTTTTCGTCCTTGTCGAGCTTGATCTCCACGATCCGCTCGATGCCGCCGGCACCAATGACAGTCGGCACGCCGACGTAGAGGTCGGAAATGCCATACTGACCTGAAACGTATGCCGCGCACGGCAGAACCCGCTTCTTGTCCTTCAGATAGCTCTCGGCCATCGCAATGGCAGATGCTGCTGGTGCATAGTACGCCGAGCCTGTCTTGAGCAGGCCAACGATCTCGGCACCGCCATCGCGGGTGCGCTGAACGATCTTGTCAATCTGCTTCTGGGTGGACCACTTCATCTTGACCAGGTCCGGCACCGGAATGCCTGCAACGGTCGAGTAGCGCACCAGCGGCACCATGGTGTCACCATGGCCGCCCAGCACGAAGGCCGTCACGTCCTCAACAGACACGTTGAATTCTTCGGCCAGGAAATACCGGAAGCGGGCAGAGTCGAGCACACCCGCCATGCCGACCACCTTGTGCGGCGGCAGGCCGGAATATTTCTGCAGCGCCCACACCATCACATCAAGCGGGTTGGTGATGCAGATCACGAACGCATCTGGCGCGTACTTCTTGATGCCCGCACCCACCTGGCTCATGACTTTCAGGTTGATTTCAAGCAGGTCATCGCGGCTCATGCCCGGCTTGCGCGGCACACCTGCGGTCACGATCACCACGTCGGCACCCTTGATGCCTTCATACTTGTTGACCCCTTCCAGCTTGGCATCAAACCCGTCAACCGGCGAGCTTTCAGCCAGGTCGAGCGCCTTGCCCTGTGGCATGCCTTCAACAATGTCAAAAATGACGATGTCGCCCAGCTCCTTCAGGCCGGCCATGTGAGCCAGCGTACCACCGATCATGCCGCCACCGATGAGGGCAATCTTGTTGCGTGCCATGGAAGAGATCCCTGCTTGTCTGTTTCTGAGGTCTTTCGCGACTGCGAAAAGATGCGTTTTAGTAGCGCCAACGCACCGCTGCCGCAAGATGCCGCAGGCTGATCCTTTCGGGTAACAGCCGGTTGACGGCTGCTCCGGCTCAAGCGTTCGATGCCTGTTCCCACCAGCTGGCGGACTGCATCTCGTTGAGCCGCGATACGGTCCGGGCAAACTCCACCGGCGTATCGGCAAAGCGGTAGATGTTTTCAGGCGTCGTTTCCGCTGCCACCACCAGCCGCACCTTCTTGTCGTACAGGTTGTCCACCAGGTTGATGAACCGGCGCGCAGCGTTGCCTTCTTCCTGTCTCAGCTCGCGAACCCCGTCGATGAACACCGCACGGTAGGTCTCCGCGATTTTCAGGAAATCCGCATTGCCCAGCGGCTCGTCGCACAACGCACTGAACGAAAACCACGCTGCCCCGCGTGCATGCCGGGGCACATGAAGCTTGCGCCGTCCCACATCCAGCCACGCCTCGCCGCCACCATCTGTGCCGGTCACCTTGTGCCACAACACCTTCATGCGGTTGCTGGTGCCCGGTCCCAACGGACAGAAATACACATCCTCGCCCGCAAGCCGGTCGAGCCTGTAGTCGACCGGACCGTTCAGGTTGACGACCTCGAACTTTGCCTTGATCAGCTCGATGAACGGTTCGAACAGGTTGCGGTTCAGCCCATTCCTATACAGCTCATCTGGCGGAATGTTGGACGTGACCACAATGATGCAGCCAGCTGCCATCAGCGCCTCGAACAACCGGCCGAGGATCATCGCATCGGTAATGTCCTTGACCTGAAACTCGTCGAGGCACAGCACGTTGGCCGCCTTGGCGATGCTGCCGGCAACGGCTTTGATCGGATCCTTGTCCACATCAATCAGACCCTTCTTCTGGCCTTGCCGGAAGGTGTGGATGTCGGCATGCACGTCCTGCATGAACGCATGAAAATGCACCCGCCGCTTCGATTGGGGCGCAATGGCCTCATGGAACAGATCCATGATCAGGGTCTTGCCGCGGCCAACATCACCCCAGACATAAACCGGCTTCGGGCGCGGGCCTGTCTGCTTGCGCTTGAACAGCCACGCAAGTCCGCCACCGCCGCCGGATGGCAAGCCGTAGCCATCCAGCTGGCCAGCCAGCTCGTCCAGCCTGGTCAGCACTTGCTTCTGGCCGGGATCAACGCTGAGATCGCCCGCGCGAACCTTTGCTGCATAGAGGGAAGATGGGGTCTTGGGCATGGAGCCTCGGGGCCGGCGTCAGCATTTGAATTGCTGCTCTGGTACCGCGTCACGCAAAGCGGTTCAACCCGGCCTTCAGATAACCAGGCTGGGCCAGAATGCCAGCAACGCAGCTGCGTGCGCAGCAGCAAGCGCCAGGTAGGCAACGCTCATGACAAGGGCACCCGACCCGTTCATGCGCACAATATCGCTTCGGGCCGGACCAAGCCGCGTGCTCTGGAAGAACGCGACCACAGCAATGGCAGCAAGAATGGGGTTCTTGTAGATGACGCCAGCAGCAGCCACCGCAACCGCCATGAAGAACATCGCAGAGCGCACATGACCCGGCAGCAGCGACTGCAGCACGGCCCGCAGTACCCGGCCGCCATCCAGCGGAAACACCGGCAGCAGGTTGAGCAGGTTCAGCGCACCTGCAATGGCCGCCATGATGAAGGCAGCATGGCGGAACCCGTCACTTCCGATGTCGAACATGGTCACCAGGATGGCCGGCACCAGCGCAATGACCGAAAGCCCGGCCCCCATGATCGCGCAGAACGCATCATCGGCAAGCCGCAGATGCGGCACGCGCGACACGGCAACACCACCCAGAAACGGCATGAAGATGATCTTGCCCCAGGGCTGTCCGATCATCCGGAACGAGATCAGGTGGCCAAGCTCGTGCAGCACCAGCAAGCCAACAAAGATCACGCCGATCTCCCAGCCCATCAGTAGTGAAAACGCAGCCGCTGTTGCCATCAGCGATGCTGCTGAAATGGAGAAACTCACCCACCCCTGCCGGCCCTTCGGTTCCGGGTTGCCCGTCTCGCACCAGCTTTTCAGCCGGGCCAGGGATTGCGCGGCATCCATGTGTGCCAGGGCAAATCCGGTCAGCGAGCGCGGACCCCATTGTTCAAACAGCCGCACCAGCGTGGTGTTGTTCTGTGGTTCAAGCTCGATGCTGAATTCCAGCAACCTGTCGTCGGTTTTCAAGCCATCAATGCCGGTCCGCTTCAGGCGGATGAGTTTGCCGGCGATCCGTTCCACGATCCTGAAGTGAAGCACCCAGCCGACCTTCGACCCGTCATCGCGCTTCATGCTGTGGCTCAGCGTCACCGACTCGCCGTCCGGGCCGGGTTCGTGCAGGTCCAGGTGCTGCTGCCAGGAAAGGTCACCGTCAATGTGATCGACGGACCGCCAGACTTCATCGATCGGCTTGTTGATGACGACTGTGCGCGTCAGCGCAACCGGCCGGCGCCAGTTGAATACAACCAGCATCGAGGCAGCGGCGATCACCGCAATCAACAGAAATCCCCAGTCCGACATGCCTGGCCCCACGCGCAAGATCCCAACGTAACTCGCGTTCAACCTGACATGTGAGGCGTTAACGCTTTGTCACGATGTGCCGGGCGACCGGCACCTGGGCGGCAATGGCAGCAAACTGTTTTGCCCCATGCTCAACGCGTGGTTAACAGGCACCGTAAACGGCAACAGGGGCCCGCGGTTTGCGCGGACCCCTGCTGGAACTCAAGCGTTTCTGGCGTGTGTCAGCCCATCGTCGGAATGGAGAACTCCGCGCCATCCTTGATACCGGACGGCCAGCGCGAGGTGACCGTCTTGGTGCGGGTGTAGAAGCGCACCGAGTCCGGTCCATGCTGGTTCAGGTCACCGAACGCCGACTTCTTCCAGCCACCGAATGTGTAGTACGCAAGCGGCACCGGGATCGGCACATTTACACCCACCATGCCGATGTTGATCCGGTCTGCAAAGTCGCGCGCCGCATCACCGTCGCGGGTGTAGATCGCGACGCCATTGCCATAGGAATGGCTCATCGGCAGATCGATGGCTTCTTCATAGGTCTTGGCGCGCACCACCGACAGCACAGGGCCGAAAATCTCTTCCTGGTAGATGCGCATGTCCTTGGTGACATTGTCGAACAGGCAGCCACCCATGAAGTAGCCGTTTTCGTAGCCCTGCATCTTGAACGAGCGTCCATCAACGGCCAACGTTGCGCCTTCGTTGATGCCGATTTCCACGTAGTCACGGATACGGTCAAGCGCGGCTTGCGTCACCACCGGGCCATAGTCGGCTTCGCGGTCTGTCGACGGGCCAATGCGCAGGTTCTCCACCCGCGGGATCAGCTTGCTCATCAGCCGGTCTGCGGTGTCTTCGCCCACCGGCACGGCAACTGAAATCGCCATGCAGCGTTCACCGGCAGAGCCATAGCCCGCCCCGATCAGTGCATCCACCGCCTGATCCATGTCGGCATCCGGCATGATGATCATGTGGTTCTTTGCGCCACCGAAACACTGCACCCGCTTGCCGGCCGCACAGCCGCGCGAATAGACGTATTCGGCAATCGCGGTGGAGCCCACGAAGCCAACCGCCTGGATCGTCTCGTCATCAAGGATGGCATCAACCGATTCCTTGTCCCCGTTGATCACGTTCAGGATGCCTTCCGGCAGGCCGGCCTCGATCATCAGTTCGGCCAGACGCATCGGCACCGACGGGTCGCGCTCGGACGGTTTCAGGATAAACGCGTTGCCACAGGCAATCGCCGGGCAGAACTTCCACATCGGGATCATCGCCGGGAAGTTGAACGGGGTAATGCCGGCTGCCACGCCAAGCGGCTGGCGCATGGAGTACATGTCGATACCGGGACCGGCACTTTCTGTGTACTCGCCCTTCATCAGGTGCGGAATGCCGAGTGCGAACTCGGCCACTTCGATGCCGCGCTGAATATCGCCATGACTGTCCGGCACGGTCTTGCCATGCTCCGACGACAGCATCTGCGCCAGCTCTTCCTTCTCGGCGTTCACAAGGTCAATGAACTTCATCATGACGCGGGCGCGCTTTTGCGGGTTCTCCGCTGCCCACTTGGGCTGCGCCGCAGCTGCGTTCTCCACAGCAGCGCGCACTTCATCCTGCGTTGCCAGCGCCACCTTGGCCTGAACCTCGCCGGTGGACGGATTGTAGACGTCGGCAAAACGGCCCGACTTGCCCGCAACGCGCTTGCCGCCAATGAAATGTCCGATTTCCTTCATTCTTGATCACCTTCCTCCAGGCTGCCTGCGCAGTCACGAGGATAGGCCCTTCCCTGCTTGTGTTTGAAGCCCTGAACCAATGATGGCGAAACCTAGCCACGGCGAAGCAGTGAAGCAAGAACCAGATTTCCGAGTCCGGCAAACCGGTTTTGCATGGCAGCGATCACATTTTGTTGCGGCGCAGCATCGTTGCCTTCATTTTGTTGCAATGCAGCATTATCTTAGCCTCTGGCCGCATTGGCTTTACACGTTTTCACGGCGGGACCGATAACCATGACCGAATCCTCCAAGAGCTGTTCCGGCAACCTGATGGTTCGCCGCCTTTGGCCAACCGAAACCGCCCTGTTCCGGGCACACTTCGATCGTCTCGATCACCAGTGCCGCATCATGCGGTTTGGTGGTTTCGTGCATGACAGCATGATCGACAATTATGTGCGCTCCGCAATGTCCGGCGACGGACTGGTCTATGGCGCGTTTGTCGGCGGAGAACTGCACGGCGTCGGAGAAATCCGCATCTCGACCACTGACTATCCGTGGCGCGCCGAAGCTGCCTTTTCGGTAGAGCCTGACTGGCAGCACAAGGGATTGGGCGATGCGCTTCTGGAGCGCATCATCGCCGTGGCCAGAAACCGTTCGATCTCCGGCATCGACATGTGGTGCCGTGCCAGCAATCGCAACATGCGCAAACTTGCCGGCAAACACGGTGCCGACATCGAGTTTACCGGCGACGAGGCACATGGCACCCTGAAAATGCCGTTTCCGACACCGGCATCGGTTCTGGAAGAATTCATGGGCGAGGCCATTGGCCTCAGCGGACTGTTTTCAAGCTTCGCCAGCTTGCCCCGCACCGATGGCGCATCAGGCGGCGGCACAAACCTCGCCAGTGCGGCTTGATCCGTCATACTGCACGGTGCATGGGCTGATCTCGCCCGTTGAACGCACGCCGGCCTTGCGCAGGCTCAGCACGAACAGCACAGCGGCATTGGCCACCAGGTCAGGCAAGTCAGCGGCCGCGATGCCACTGTCGAATGCACGTGACAGCCGGTCCGCGGCACGGTGACAATAGGTGGCCGCATCGGCATCGCTGATCATTGAGCTCACCTGCCACTCGTGATCCAGCTGAGCGCGTGGCACTTCCGCCAGCAGACAATCCTCAATCAGCAGCGGCACATTTCCGCGCGCCACGATTGCCCGGTAAGGGCTGTTGGCATCCGCCATTCGCGGGTAGGCCACCCGAACCGGCTGCACGCTGACGCCGGCATCGATCGAAATGAAGTCTTGCTGCACCGGGCACATCTGCGCACCCCTCCTTGACCATGGCATGGGCCCAAAGCCCCGTCTGGTACAGCATCACCCGGCGGCGGTTGACATCCGGTTAACCATGATGAGCGGCCTGTCACCTTCAGTACGGCAGGTAGCGCGGCTGCACCGTCAACGCCTTGAGCGTTTTCAGTGGCAACTGACATTCAAAGTCCCCGGCCGCATATGGCCCGATGGCGTAGGGCGGAAACAGCACCGTTGCCCCATCCTCAGTGTATGCCCAGGCCGACAGGTTGCCGACCACCTCACGCAGGGACTCCGCCTTTGGCTCAAATAGTGAGTCCCGGCGCTCTTGCGCCGTCAGCCTGTCACCACCAGGGCGCGCAAGGCGCTCGAAACACATCTTTGACAACTGCACCACCGCATCCGGGCGGAACACTTCCGGGAACTTCAGCTCCCCGTCTTGCATATGCACATTGTAGCTCGCGCTGTACCGGTTCGGATGCGCACCGCCATCATACCGGCTGGTGTGCGCCGTGACTGAAATCAGCTCCGGCGAAGCATAAGTCACCTCCAGCGACTGCATGTAGTCCAGTGTGCCGCCGGGCGGATCGAAGTCCACCTTCTCTTCGACCGGCGCTTCATCCATCAGCTTGTGCACAATGGCATTGAGCGCCAGCTCGCCGGGCTGAACCGGCTTGAAAAACTGCAAGCCCTGAAACTCCACCTTGTAGCCACGCGGCCCCCCATCACTCAGGATGCCGAGTGGCACAATCTCGCCGGACGGTCCCGGACCGGAGCGATGCGCCACGGCAAACGTGTCGATACGGTTCTGCGTCTCGGCCTTCAGGCAACCGGCGCGCTCCTGATCTGATCCGTTGGCACAACGTGCATCGCGCTGTTTCAGCCAGGCTCGCTGTGACGTCAGCATGGCCTGCCAGGCCTGCTTCGAAAAATCGCCCTTCATCGTCGACCAGTGTTCGCCGAGCTTGTCGTCGAGCGCCTTCAGCTGATCGTCGGAGCAGATGAGTTTTTCGGTTTCAGTGGTGGCCTTGGCGCAATCGAATGCACCCGCCGGCAACGTCAAGCAAGCCAGCACCACGCCGGACAGAAGCAAAGCACGCATCATTCATCGCCTCATCTGTTGAGGCGGTCAGCGTACGTCAAAAGCACGGGCCGGTAAAAGCTAAACCCGCCGTTCGACCATCATCTTCTTTATTTCTGCAATCGCCTTCGCCGGGTTCAGACCCTTCGGGCACGCCTTGGCGCAGTTCATGATGGTGTGGCAGCGATACAGCCGGAACGGGTCTTCCAGGTTGTCGAGCCGTTCACCGGTGGCCTCATCGCGGCTATCGATAAGCCAGCGATAGGCCTGCAGCAGGATGGCGGGGCCCAGATAGCGGTCACCGTTCCACCAGTAGCTCGGACACGAGGTCGAGCAGCACGCACACAGGATGCACTCATACAGCCCGTCGATCTTCTCGCGGTCCTCGCGGCTCTGGCGCCACTCGGTGCGCGGCTCCGGCGTTTCGGTCTTCAGCCACGGTTCGATCGAGCGGTGCTGCGCATAGAACCGCGTCAGGTCCGGCACCAGGTCCTTCACCACCGGCATGTGCGGCAGCGGGTAGATGCGCACCTCGCCGTCCACCTCGTCTATGCCGCGCGTGCACGCCAGCGTGTTGGTCCCGTCGATGTTCATCGCGCAGGAACCGCAAATGCCTTCGCGGCACGACCGGCGGAAGGTCAGCGTCGGATCGATCTCGTTCTTG
>JAWVYF010000020.1:0-19290 GCA_033722845.1 Anderseniella sp.
CGCCGTCACAATGCACTGGGCGAAGAAATCTCGGTGGCTGAAGCTGTCGTGAAGCTCATCGTTGACGGCGAGCGCATCATGTCGGTCGGCGAGGGCAACGGCCCGGTCAACGCGCTCGACATGGCGTTGCGCAAGGACCTGGGCAAATACCAGTCAGCCATCCAGGACCTGGACCTGGTCGCCTACAAGGTGCGCAGTCTCAATGGCGGTACCGGCGCAACCACGCGCGTGTTGATTGAAAGCCGCGACGGCGATGGCGAACGCTGGTTCACCATTGGAGTTTCGCCCAACATCGTCGATGCCTCGTTCGAGGCGCTGATCGATTCGGTCACCTACAAGCTGCTCAAGCAGGGCGCCACGGCATGATCACCGGGGCCGGATCCGGCAAGCGCCGTTCAATGGCGCTGCTGGTGCTGGCCGAAGTGTTGGTGCTGTCGTTGTGGTTTCTCTCGGCGGCCATCATGCCGGGTGTCCTGGCGGAGACGGCCATAGCGCCTGCGCGCCAGGCGTTGCTGTCCAGCGGTGTGCAGATCGGCTTCGTGGCGGGAGCGCTGATATCTGCCGTACTCGGCATTGCGGACCGGTTCGATCCCCGGCGTGTGTTCTTCATCAGCACCTGTGCAGCCGCCCTCATAAACGCCTGCCTGCCGCTGCTTGAACCCGGTGGCAATGCATCCATTGCCGTACGTTTTCTTACCGGGGCCCTGATGGCTGGCGTCTATCCGGTTGGCATGAAGATCGCCACCGGCTGGGGCTTGAAAGACCGCGGCCTTCTTGTCGGGATCCTTGTTGGTGCGCTCACACTTGGCTCCGCACTGCCGCACCTGATCACCGGGCTGGGCGGCACGGACTGGCGTGGTGCCGTCTTTACCACGTCTGCGGCTGCCTTTGCCGGCGGCTTGCTTGTGCTGGGGGCCGGATTGGGGCCGCACCATGCGCGCGCGCCAGGCTTTTCCCCCGGCGCAATCCTGCTGGCCTGGACAAACCGGCGCATCCGGCTCGCGTATGGCGGGTACCTCGGTCACATGTGGGAGCTCTATGTCATGTGGGCGTGGCTGCCGGTGGCGGCTGCCGCCTCCTTTTCGGCAACGATGGACGCCGGCGAGGCAACCACGCGCGCCACCTGGGTGGCGTTTGCCGCCATCAGTCTTGGTGCGCTCAGCGCGGTATGGGCAGGCGCTGCTGCAGGGCGCATCGGCAAGGCGAATGTCGCGACCATCGCCCTTGTGGCCTCGTTGCTGGCAGGCCTCGCGACGGCCGCAAGTTTCGGCGGGCCGTGGTGGATTACGGCCATCCTGTTCGTCATCTGGGGCATTGCTATCATTCCGGATTCCGCCCAGTTCTCGGCGCTTGTGGCCGATGCATCTCCGCCCCATCTGGCCGGCAGCCTGATGACCTTCCAGACCGCGCTCGGCTTCTTGTTGACGTTCGCAACGGTGCAGCTTGCGCCGCTTGTTGCCGCTGCCGTCGGCTGGCAGATACTGCTCGCCGGGCTGGCGCTGGGGCCGGCCTTCGGTATTTTCTGCATGTGGACCTTGCGCGAACCGCGTTGAAGCCATGCGTGGTTGGCGTGTGGTCCATGCGCCAGGCCGATTGCTTTTCTCAAGCTCAACGCGCCATAGTCGCGCCACCATGAGCCAGGCAACCACCACTCCCCCTGTGCAGGCAGGCGCAGCGATCACCCGTGATCCCGCGGGCGTCGGATATGCCGTTGCCGCCTACACCATCTGGGGCGGCTATGCGCTGTTCTTTGCCTGGCTGGCGCACGTCAACGCGCTGGAGGTGATTGCCCACCGTGCCTTCTGGTCAATCCCGGTTGCAGGTGCGGTCATGCTCTGGATGGGCCGCACACAAGACCTCAAGCGTGTGATGCGCAGCCCGAAACTGTTTGCCATCATGTGCCTGTCCACCTTGATGGTCACGCTGTCGTGGGGTTTCTTCGTGTGGGGCGTGGCGCAGGGCCGCGCGCTGGAAGTGGCGCTGGGGTACTACATCAACCCGCTGCTCAACGTGGCTGTTGGCTATCTGGTATTGCGCGAGCGCATGACACCACTTCAGTTTGTGGCCATCATTCTCGCCGTCATCGCGGTTGCCTGGCAGACCGTCTCCATTGGCGTGTTCCCGTGGCTGTCACTGTTGCTCGGCTCGGCTTTCTGCGCCTATGGCTATATCCGCCGCACGGTGGACGTTGGTCCGGTGCAGGGCTTCTTCGTTGAAAGCCTGATCCTGTCGGTGATCAGTTTGGGCATCATCTGGTGGCTGTCGCAGCTTGGGCCGCTGGCATTCGGGTCCGGCACGTCAACAACGGTGCTGCTCATCATCAGCGGCATGATGACGGCACTGCCGTTGATGTTTTTTGCAACAGCAGCGCGCCGCATCAGCTTCACCCTGCTTGGCCTGCTGCAATACATCGCCCCGTCGCTGCACTTCCTCACCGCGGTCTTCATCCTGCATGAACCGCTGCGCACCGAGCAGCTTGTCACCTTCGCGCTGATCTGGACGGCACTTGCGCTTTACACGATCTCCAGCCTGTCCATGCGCCACAAGGCCGGCAGCCAAGTCTGATGCGCAGCGTCTTTATCAGGCTCGCGCCGGTCATCTTCCTCATGCTCTGGTCGGGCGGCTATGCAACTGCCAAGCTGGGTTTGCAGCATGCTGAACCCATGTCTTTCCTCGCGCTGCGTTATGCTTGCGTGCTGGTTCTGATGTGGCCTGTTTTCCTCATCATGCGGCCAGAATTGCCGTCCCGGCTGATTTCGTGGGTGCATCTGGCTGTCACCGGCCTGTTCATGCAGGCGATATACTTTGGCATGTCATATCTCGCCTTTGCCGACGGCCTGTCGGCCGGTGGTGTTGCGCTGATCGTTTCGCTGCAGCCGATCCTCGTTGCCATCTTTGCACCGCTGTTCGTCTCGGAGTTGGTATCGCGGTTCCGCTGGCTCGGTCTGTTGCTGGGGCTTGCCGGTGCTGCCCTTGTCATCGGCTCGCGGCAGGAAATTTCCACCGCGTCCTGGGCCGGTGTGGTGTTTGCCGTTACAGCATTGGTCGCCATGTCGGCCGGTTCGATTTATGAGAAGCGCTTCGGCGTGAAGCAACATCCGGTAGTTGCGACCATCGTGCAGTTCACTGTGGGTTTTCTGGTGATTTGGCCCATCGCGCTGGTGCGCGAAGGCTTCGCCATCGAGTATACGCCGGCGCTGTTCGCCTCGCTGGCTTACCTTGTCATCGGCAACTCGATCATTGCGGTGTCGCTGCTGCTCTACCTGATCCGGGAGGGAGAGGTAAGCCGCGTCTCCGCGCTGCTCTTTCTGGTGCCGCCGGCAGCATCACTGATTGCCTGGGCCATCCTCGGCGAAGAAATGCCGCCATTGGCGTGGGCCGGAATGGCAGTTGCTGGTGCCGGTGTCCTGATGGCGAGCAAGTCTGCCGGCAAGAGGCCTGAAGGCCGGGTCAGAATTTCCCGGTAATATCTTCGTCACCGGTTGCCGGCGGGCCTGCAAGCTCGATCTGCCTCAGGAATGCCGGCACGATTGCCTCTGCCTCGTTGACCACTTCAAAGTGAACCTCAAGCCCTTCGCGAATGAACTGTTCCTCGCGCATGTGGCTCAACAGGTTCAGCAGGGGCCGCCAGTAATCGTCGATATTGGCGATAATGATCGGCTTTGAGTGGCGCGCAAGCTGTGCCCAAGTGGCAATCTCCACCAGTTCCTCAAGCGTACCAATGCCGCCGGGCAGGGCCACAAAGCCGGAGGCGCGCTCAAACATCAGCATCTTGCGCTGATGCATGTCGTCAACCCTGATCAGCTCGTGGTCGCCCTCATCAAGCATCCGTTCGCGCTTCACCAGAAACTCCGGGATGATGCCGGTCACGTCGCCACCGTGGGCAATCACCGTGCGGGCCACTTCGCCCATCAGCCCGATGCTGCCACCACCATAAACCAGTCCGATGCCTGCATTGGCCATGCTCATGCCCAGCGTGCGCGCCGCCGCCATGTATCCGGGGCTCTTGCCCGGGCCAGAGCCGCAATAGACGCACAGGGAAAGAGAACTGCTGGTAGAGTGATTCTCGCTCATGTCTGAAGTGTGACACCAGCGCGGCTGCAGGCGTCAACCCTCGGTCGCTCAACATTCCAGGAAAGATCGCGAAAGATGCATTGATTGTGCAACTGGCCTTCCGGCACAATACAGGGCAAATCAGGATGGCAGCGACAGGATATTACATGAAGCCCCTCGTTTTGTTCAGCGGTCTGGCAATTGCGTGCGCTGGTGGTCTTTTGGCTCTCAGCTACCAGGGATGGCGGGACGATCCGTCGGTGGTGTCATCGCTCAACCAGAGCACCACTCCCGTGCCGGTCAGGACGGAAGCCGATCAGCAGCAATCAGCTTCCGCTACTCAACCCGCCAGCAGCGGCGAGCAGCAAACGGCAGCGGTTGCGCCAGACACCGCCAAGTCTGATCAGGCTTCGCAAACGCCTGAGCCGGACAACGCACAACCAGTACAAGACAGCGCCGAACAGAAACCGGAAACCGCTGCGGCGCCACCGACCTTCGACATTGTGCGCATCGAACGTGACGGATCTGCCGTCATGGCCGGCCGGGCTGCACCGGGCAGCAAGGTCACCGCCTTGCTGGACGGACAGGAAATCGGCAGTGCCGAGGCCAACGAGCGCGGCGAGTGGGTCATCGTGCCCGATAGCACCATCGCACCGGGGGATCATTCGCTCACGCTGAACCAGGCCATGACCGATGGCACACAATCCACGTCCGAACAGTCCGTCGCACTGACAGTGCCGGATACGGCAGACGGCCAGCCCCTCATCGTACTAAGCGAGGCGTCCAAACCGTCACGCGTCCTGCAAAAGCCGGAGGTGCCTGCAAAGGCCGATGCGGAAACGCAGGTTGCAGCAGTTGAGCAGCAGCCGGCGAGCGAGCCTCAGCAACCCGCCAGTTCGGATCAGGCAGAGCAGCAGCAAGACGCGCCACCGCAGGAAACCGCCAAGGTTGAACAAACGCAGCCGGCTGCTGAACCGGCGGATACCAGGCCCGCCACCGAACAGGCTGAACCTGCGAAGCCCGCTGAGGCTGCGCCTGTACAGCCGGCTGAGGCCGTGACACAGCCTTCAGCGCCACAGCGGCAGCTGACCGTCGATGTCGTCGACTATGACGATACGGGCCGCACCACCTTTTCCGGCACCGCGCAGCCCGGCTCGCGGGTCCGTGTGTACGTGAGTGGCCGCTTTACCGGCGAAGCCCAGGCAGATGATGCAGGCCGCTGGCAACTGACCCCGGGCCGTGAGATTGCCGCCGGCACCCATGCCTTGCGCGCCGACCAGGTGGTTGGCGACGGAAAGGTGGTCCAGCGCATTGAATTGCCTTTCCTGCGTGAACAGCCTGAGCGCATTGCCGCGTTGCAGGAGCAGCGCAAGGAAGAACAGGCTGCTGCGAGCAATGCTGCAGCTCAACAGCAGCAACCTGCAGCTACGCCAACTCAAACCGCACCCGCTACAGCCGAGCCGTCCGAACAGGCGTCTGCTGAAACAGAGCAACCACAACCTGCATCGCAAACGGCATCTGAAACTGCCGCTGGAGAAACCAACCAGCAAGAACAGGTTGCCGCCGCAGCAACCACCGAACCGGCGATCTCCGAAGAATCCTCCCAGCCACCAAAGAAGGGCCGCGTGGTGATTCAGCCCGGCAACAACCTGTGGCAGATTTCACGGGTCATCTACGGCAAGGGCGTGCAGTACACGGTCATCTACGAGGCCAACAAGGATCAGATCCGCAATCCCAACCTGATCTATCCCGGTCAGATTTTCGAGACGCCCGGCTCGCAGGCACCGGAGTCGATCGACCCTGGCTGCCGCAAGCCGCTGGCCGAATGCGAACCTGAAAACAAGGAGGCGGCCAAGTAGAGCCGCCTCCCGTCGGTCTTCTGGCTGGTCTGGTTAGTGGGACATGCCGGCCTTGTTGGTGACCATCGCCTTGACGTCGACCTTGCCGGCCTTTTCGAAGGTCAGCGTGAGGGGAACCATGGAACCCTTCTCCGGCAGCGGTTTCACGCCGAACATCATGATGTGAAGGCCACCTGATTTCAGCTCGGTCTTGCCGCTGGCGGCAACGTCGATGGCTTCGATCTGGCGCATCTTCATCACGCCATCGCTCATGGTGTGGGTGTGAAGTTCGACCCGGTCCGTCAGCGGCGAAGAGGCGGCAACAATGCGGTCAGCCTCGCCCTTGTTGTCGATGGTAAAGAATACCGCGCCGGGACGCCCTTCGAGCAAGAACCGGGCAGCCACCCCCGATATGGTGATGTTACCGGCGGTAACGCTCATCTGTGCGTGGTTCATGGTCTGATCGGCAACGGCAGCCGGATGCTGAACGAGCAGCGTGAAAGCGCTACCGGCGGTGAGAGCAAGAGCGGCCACGAGGCCGAGTTTTGATACGTTTTTCATGGTCTGTTTCTTTCATGTCAGGATAGGCCGCGCGCAAGCGGCTGAATGCGCATGCGCCAGGCTTTCCGCACGTCTGGTTACGAATGTTCAGTAAGGCTCAGGCCGAGACCGGCGGTGCCCGCGGTGTGCATGGGTCGCCTCTGCGATCTGCTCTGGCGAAGCTGGTGCGTTGCGCACCTGAAAGCCGGATCGCAGCCTGCGAGGTGGACGCAGGCAGTACCGCCAAGCCACCGGCGCTTGCCACCGGTGTCTTGGATGTGCACAGCGAACCGCACTCGCATTCGCAATTTTCATGGACCGGCGCTTCGCCGTTTGCCGGCAGCTTGATGGTCTTGATGCCATCGGGCGAGCAGATCACCAGCTCCAGTGGGGCAGGTTGGGCGAGCCGTCCGGCATCCATCTTTGCCATCGCCACGGCAGACAGGGAGCCGTGCAGCACCAGCAATGATGCCACCACGAGGCGAACGGCTGCCAGCCAGCGATTATGTCTCAAGCCCTTCATTCAGACGCGACCATGCCAAACACGGCTTTCAACCGGAATGCGGCATGTCATCCCTTGTGATCCGGTGACATTCATCGTAAATCTACGATGAACCATGACACATGCCACCTCAACATACGCGCGCTGCGACGATACCAGCATTGCGGCTCGCCTGGCTGCGCTTGCCCATCCCGCCCGGCTTGCGATCGTGCGCCGGTTGGCGTCCAGTGATGCGTGCTGCTGCAAGGATGTTGTGCACCATCTCGATCTGGCGCAATCAACGGTGTCGCAGCACCTGAAAGTGCTGGTGCAGGCGGGTCTCGTTTCCTATGAACCCAAGCGGCCGCGGTCGCGTTATGTGCTGAACAGGCAGGCCTTGCAACAGGCGCTTCAATCCATCGACGGCCTTGTGAACGAATGCTGCAGCGGCAGCTCCTGCCGCAACGGTAGCTGAGCCAGAACAATAGAAAGTCGCTTCCTTGTCAGGACCGAAGGTATCTTCCGACAGCGGTTCAACGCTGAACACCATCCGCAACCTGTGGCCGTACATGTGGCCATCGGACCGGCCGGACCTGAAGGTGCGGGTCGTCTGGGCGTTCCTGTTCCTGGTGCTCGCCAAGCTGGTGCTGATCCTGGTGCCATACTTCTTCAAGTTCGCCACGGATGCGCTGAACGGCAAGCTCGACACGGGCGGACTGCTGGGGTCATTTCCGGCCTGGGCACTGGCGCCGGTCATGCTGGTGCTTGCATACAATGTGGCCCGTATTGGCCAGTGGGGCTTCAACCAGCTGCGTGATGCGCTGTTTGCCCGCGTCGGCCAGCATGCGGTACGCCAGCTTGCCTACAAGACATTTGTTCACATGCACAAGCTGTCGCTGCGCTTTCACCTGGAACGACGCACCGGCGGGCTGTCGCGGATCATCGAGCGCGGCACCAAGGGCATTGAGATCATCGTCCGTTTCACCATCCTGAACACGCTGCCCACCATCCTCGAGTTTGCGCTGACCGCCGTCATCTTCTGGTGGACCTATGGCTTCAGCTATGTCGCCATCATCGCAACCGTGGTGTGGCTCTATTCGTGGTTCACGGTGCGCGCCAGCGACTGGCGCATCTCCATCCGCAAGGAGATGAACCAGTCCGACAACGATGCCAACACCAAGGCGATAGACAGCCTGCTCAACTTCGAGACGGTGAAATATTTCGGCAACGAAGAAATGGAATCGCGCCGGTTCGACCACTCGATGGAGCGCTATGAGTCGGCTGCCACCAAGACCTGGACCTCGCTGGGCTGGCTCAACTTCGGCCAGGGGCTGATCTTCGGTATCGGCATGACCATCGTCATGATCCTGTCTGCACTGGAAGTGCAGAAGGGCAACCAGACATTGGGCGACTTCGTGTTCATCAACGCCATGCTGATGCAGCTTTCGATCCCGCTCAACTTCATCGGCTTCGTGTACCGCGAAATCCGCCAGGGCCTTGCCGACATCGAGCAGATGTTTGACCTGCTGGCCATCGATCAGGAAATTACCGACAAGCCCGGTGCAAAAACGCTGGCTGTCAGCGATGCCACCATCCGGTTCGACAAGGTCGACTTCGCGTATGACGAGAAGCGCAAGATACTCAAAGGTCTCGATTTTGAGGTGCCTGCCGGCAATACGATCGCCATCGTCGGCCCCTCGGGCGCAGGCAAGTCCACCATTTCACGGCTTCTGTTCCGCTTCTATGATGTAACCGGCGGTGCAATCACCATCGACGGACAGGACATTCGCGATGTGACGCAGGCCTCGCTGCGCGCAGCCATCGGCATGGTTCCGCAGGACACCGTGCTGTTCAACGACACCATTCGCTACAACATCCGCTATGGCCGCCCCGACGCAACCGATGCCGAGGTTGAGGAAGCAGCAAAGCTGGCCCAGATCCACGATTTCATCATGACGCTGCCGGATGGCTATGACTCGATGGTGGGCGAGCGCGGGTTGAAACTGTCAGGCGGCGAGAAGCAGCGTGTCTCGATTGCCCGTACCATCCTGAAGGCACCGCCCATCCTGATCCTTGATGAGGCGACATCGGCTCTCGACACTCATACCGAGCAGGAGATCCAGGCTGCACTCAAGATGGTCTCGAAGGACCGCACCACGCTGGTCATTGCCCACCGGCTGTCCACCGTGGTGGATGCCGACCAGATCATCGTCATGGGCGAAGGCCGCATTGTGGAGCGCGGTACCCACGCTGAGTTGCTCAAGCTCAATGGGGCATATGCCTCCATGTGGAACCGGCAACGTGCCGCCGACGAGGCATTGCGCCAGCTGGCCGAGAACTACGAAGCCCGTGGCCTGACCGCCGAGGCAGCTGCATTTGGCTTCAAGCCGGAAAGCTGAAGTTCCAGCTTGCCCGTTGAGAACTCGTCAACCATGAATGAAATCAGCTGCCTCAACGTAGCGTTGCATGGCGGTGACGATCGCTAAAATTTGCCTCTTGTTAAAACCTTCGCGCAAAAGTGGTGGCTGTCACGGACTTGGTGTTCGTGATGGCTTCACCCAGGTGAGACCGGCATCAAAAGCTGGCCACAAGGGCACAAGCCGGGGAGAGCAGGGCAATTCCGTCGGTGCCAGGGCAAGTGCATCGGTGAATGGCTCGATACAGGGGAAAACACAATGCTCATTACCAATCTATCGCAGATTGCCGGGTACGACATTGCTTGTGCCTACGGCATGGTTTCAACGACTGCTTCCATGACCAAGCGTGTGCTGAAGACCAGCATGGGTGGCGCGCGTTCGGCTCATGAGTCAGGCGCAGATGGCTTCAGTGCCGAGCTGGAAGAAGCCCGCAAGAAGGCATTTGCCAAGCTCAAGGACGAGGCCGCCGCCATTGGCGCACAGGCCATTGTCGGCGTGGCAGAACAGCTGCATCGGGTTGGCGACAACGGCTTCATGCTGTTGCTCACCGGCACGGCAGTGGACCTCAAGAAGGCCGAGCCGGCTGAAGTTGCCGTGGCTCAGCCGCAGGTGGTCTACGTGCAGGCTGACGCCGCACAGCAGTTTGAAGAACCGCAAGTTGTCGAGGCCATCGTGCGCGACAACGTCATCTATCCGCAGTTCGCTCGCGGCTGATCGTCAGGCCGCCTTTACGGCAAAACTCAAAGGTGCGCGCCCTCGCTGGGGGCAGGTGCGCACCTTTTGTCTGCTTGCAGTCAAGCGCTGGCCGGACTACCTAGTGAGCTCATTGAAAAGATCTCACACCAGCGAGCCCGCCCGCCATGCTTGACAGCATCATGTCCATCTTTGTGCCGGTACACCGTGAAGGATACCGGTTTATCGCCATATTTGCTGCCATCACGCTGGTGCTGTTCTGGCTGCTGCCGGACTTTTTCGGCTGGATCGGCGTTATCCTCACCTTGTGGTGTGCCTACTTTTTCCGCGATCCGCCGCGGGTGACCCCGCTTGATCCCTCGCTGGTCATCTCACCGGCAGACGGCCGCATTTCAGCTATCGAGCAGGTCGCCGTTCCGCCGGAACTTGCGCTGGAAGGTGAGCGCCTCACCCGTATCTCGGTGTTCATGAACGTGTTCGATGTGCACGTGAACCGCTCACCGGTGGATGCCGCCGTGGTGCAGAAGAGCTATGTGCCGGGCAAGTTCATCAATGCCGAACTGGACAAGGCCAGCGAAGACAATGAACGCATGGCGTTCACCCTCGAACTTGGCGACAAGCGCAGGCTTGGTGTGGTACAGATTGCAGGTCTGGTGGCGCGGCGCATTGTTGCCTTTACCGATCAGGGCGCACGTTTGCAGGCTGGTGAACGGTTCGGCCTCATTCGTTTCGGCTCTCGCGTCGATGTTTACCTGCCTGAGGGCACATCGGTGCGTGCCTGTGTCGGCCAGCGCGCCATTGCCGGTGAGACCGTGCTGGCAGACCTGTCGGCCAGAAAGCCGAACCCGACCGGCCGCACCGCCTGAAACAACGACCTGTAGAGTAGATCGCAAGCCAATGGCATCGCAGAAAGAACCTTCTCAGGGCAGCGACCCGCGCCTTCGCCAGATTCCGGTGCGCTACCTTGTGCCCAACATCGTCACGCTGCTGGCCCTGTGTTCCGGTATCACGGCCATCAGGCTGGGCATGGACGGCCGGTTCGAGCTTGCGGTTGCGTGTGTCATTCTCGCAGCTCTGCTTGATGCCCTGGATGGACGCATCGCTCGTGCCCTGAAGGGGTCATCAAAGTTCGGTGCCGAACTAGATTCGCTGGCCGACTTCGTCAACTTCGGCGTTGTGCCGGGCCTGCTCATCTACATGTGGTCGCTGAATGCACTGAAGAGTCTCGGCTGGATCGTGGCGCTGGCCCTTGCCTTGTGCTGTGCCTTGCGGCTTGCCCGGTTCAACGTGTCGATTGAAGACCCTGACCGCCCGGCCTGGAAGATCAACTATTTCACCGGCGTCAATGCGCCCGCTGGGGCCATGCTCGCCATGCTGCCCATGTACCTGGGCTTCCTTGATCTGGTGCCATCAGGCCCGGAGATAGCGCCCTACGTGCTGCCCTATATTGCCTTCGTCGCCATTTCCATGGTGTCGCGCGTGCCGACGTTTTCCGGCAAGGGCATAGGCCGCGTCAGCCGCGAGGCGGTGTTGCCGCTGCTGGCCGCTGTGACCATCGTGGCAGCGCTGCTGGTAACATACCCATGGGAAATGCTGACGCTGATTTCTGCCGGTTATCTCGCGCTGATCCCGGTGTCCGGCATCGCGTACATGCGGCAGAAGAAGGCATGGGAAGAGCGGGTTGCCGGCGCTCCTGACACGGCCGATCGGCAAGCAGCGCAGGATAATCTTGCCGAGATGGAACAGGACTGAGCCTAGCTCGAGTTGACATGACAAAAGCCGACGACCTTCCCAATATCGATCTTGAGCAGCTCCACAAGGTTGATGCCGCAAGCCTTGCCGGTCCTGATACCCCGTCGCATGCCCCGCGCATCCTGTTGCTGTACGGCTCGCTTCGTGCGCGCTCCTTCTCGCGGCTGGTGGCTGAAGAAGCCCGCCGGTTGCTCGAATGGTATGGATGCGAATGCCGGATGTTCGACCCGTCAGGGCTGCCGCTGCCCGATGCCGAAGAACCCGATCACCCCAAGGTGGCCGAGCTTCGTGAGCTTGCCATGTGGTCTGAGGGCATGGTGTGGGTGTCGCCGGAACGGCATGGCGCCATGACCGGCATCATGAAGTCGCAGATCGACTGGTTGCCGCTGTCCATTGGCGGCATGCGCCCGACCCAGGGCAAGACGCTGGCCGTCATGCAGGTGTGTGGCGGCTCGCAAAGCTTCAACGCCGTCAACCAGATGCGCATTCTGGGCCGCTGGATGCGGATGGTCACCATTCCCAACCAGTCGTCGGTGCCGCGCGCCTTTGCCGAGTTCGACGACAATAACCGCATGAAACCGTCGCCCTACTACAACCGCATCGTGGATGTGGTGGAAGAGCTGGTGAAGTTCACGCTTATGGTGCGTGGCCGGTCTGACTACCTGGTCGACCGCTATTCCGAGCGGGTGGAAAGCGCCGAGGACGTCTCCAGACGGGTCAACCAGCGCTCGCTTTAGGCTTGACGCCAGCCCTGTTCTTCCTGCGCAATCGGCACATCTACGCCTGCGACCGGAAACAATGGAAAATGCGCAATCTCGACCCTGCCGTCTATGTTGATCCTGCAGTGTTCACCCGGGAGTGCGAACGCATCTTCTGGTCAACCTGGCAACTCATTGGTCCGGCCTCGCGCCTTGACGAGGCCGGTCAGTATGTCGCCACCGAAATCGCCGGTGCCAAGGTCATGGCGGTGCGCGGTTCCGACGGTAAATTGCGCGCCTTCCGAAATGTCTGCCGTCATCGTGGTGCGCGCATCCTCGAAGAAGGTGAGGGCAAGTGCAACATGCTGCGCTGCCAGTATCACAACTGGGTCTACGAGCTTGATGGCTCGTTGAGGCAGGCTCCGTGGTTTGGCGAAGACCCCGGCTTCAACATGAAGGACTGGCCGCTGGAGGAAATCTCCATCGAGGTGTGGCGCGGCCTCGCCTTCATCGCCATCAACCCGTCAGGTCCATTGTCTGCGCAGCTGGGCGACACCGTGCCGGAACTGGCCGGAGAACCCATCGAGGACTTTGCTTGCGTGGCCGAGCGGCGCATGACGTTCGACGCCAACTGGAAGGTCTACACCGACAATTTCGTCGAGGGTTATCACATTCCGGGCATTCACCCGGGCTTCTTCCAGGCCATCGAGTTCGAGCACTTTGAAACGACGGCTCACGACAACCTGATCCGCATGACCGCGCCACCGCGCGAAGGCCTGTTCTACAGGGGCAAGTGGCTGTGGATGTGGCCAAACTGGACGTTGTCGTTGTTCGACGGCGGCATGAACACCTCGCGCATCAACCCGTTGAGCGAAGGCCGCACCGAGCTGATTTACCACTTCTACTTTGCCGACACGTCCGAGGACAGCCGGGCGGCGCGCGAAGACACCATCGCCCGCAACATCGCCGTGGTGGAGGAAGACTTCGATATCTGCCTTGAGACGCACAAGAACTACGCCACGCGCGGCTATTCACCCGGCCCGCTCAGCCCCCGCCACGAGCAGGGTGTGGCATGGTTCCAGAACCGCATCGCCGACGTGCTGGCGGGGTAGGGAGACTACTCCGCCGCCTGCGGGAAGGCTTCCGGTTCAGTCTCGACGGGCTTGGGTGTCCCGGTCTTTTCTGCCGTTTCGCCATCGCTCTTGCCAAACCTGCTGCGAAGCCGCTGCCAGCCCTGCTTCCACACCGTCGGGGCGGACAGCATCACCGGGCAGAACACAAGCGTCAGCACGGTCGCAAAGGCCAGCCCGAACACCATCGCAGTGGACAGGTGCACCCACCACGCCGAGGTCATCGAGCCGATGCCAACCGTCCTGTGCAGGAAGTCCACGTTGAGCTGGAACATCAGCGGCAGCAGGCCGAGAATGGTCGTCACTGTGGTGAGTAGGATGGGGCGCAGGCGTTGGGCGGCTGCGCGCAACGTCGCATCGAGCGATGACATGCCGCGGCGCAAGTGATGCTGGTAGGTGTCGATCAGCACGATGGCGTTGTTCACCACCACCCCCGCCAATGCCACCAGGCCGGTGCCGGTCATGATGATCGAGAAATAGTGCCGCATCACCAGCATGCCGAGGATCACGCCCACGGCTGACATCACCACCGTCGCGAGCGTCAGGGCGGTGTGGTAGAACGAGTTGAACTGGATCACCAGGATCATGAACATCAGGAACAGCGAGCCCAGCAGCGCCTTCTGCAGGAACGCGGCTGATTCCTTCTGGTCCTCGTCCGCGCCGCGGAAATTGAAGCTCACGCCTTCAGGCCACTGCTGTTGCTTGATCCACTCGTCCAGCTGCTGGATCTGAGAGAATGACTGATAGCCCGGCGCGGCATTGGCCTTCACGAACACTGATGGCTTGCCGTTGTAGCGGTACAGCGTGTTGACCTGCTGCTTGGCTTCGCGCGTCACGAAGTTGGACAACGGCTGCTGACCTTGTGGGGTTTGCAGTTTCAGGGTGTCCAGCGCGGCCAGCGATCGCTGGTCTTCCGGCAGTCGCACGCGAATGTCCAACTCGTCCCGGCTGTCGTCAGGCCGGTAAGTGCCGATCAGCGCACCGTTTGTAATCAGCTGCACCAGCGAACCGGCTGCTGCGACCGATGCGCCAAACCGGCCTGCTTCTTCGCGGTTCACGGTCAGAGCAATCTCGTAGCCGGGCAGGGGCGCATCGTCGTCGATGTCTGCCAGACCCTCGATCTCGCTCTCCATGTAGGCCCGCACCCGGGCTGCCGCCGCCAGCGCCTTGTCGCGGTCGGCCGCCTGAACCTGCAGCCGGATGTCCTTGCCTTGCTGCGGGCCGCCCGCCACCTCGCGCACTTCGACGATGGTGCCGGGAACGCCGCTTGCCGCTTCGGTGAACTCGCGCTGCACCGTTGTCCAGTCATCGCGCTGGCCGACCGGTTTCAACTCGAGCTGGATCTGGCCGATCACGTCAGCCGGCACATCCTGTGTCGAACCAAGCCCGCCCTGGCCACCGCTTTCGGTGCCTGCAAACGTGGTGATGTTGTCGATGCCCGGATGGTCCTTCAGCCCGTTATAGACGCTCTTCACGATGCCGAGCTTCTGCTCGTTCGACAGGTTGCCGCGCGCCCGCACGTAGACGATGGCGACCTCCGGTTCCGTCTGGACGAAGAACTCCACCCCGGTGGGCTTCAACGCATAGGCATAGACGATCCCAACCATGCCCATCAGCAGCACGACCAGCACCTTAAGCGGATGGCGGACAGCCCGGTTGAGAAACCGGATATAGCCTCCGGTAAACCCGGGAAGGTCGAGAATGTTGCCGTCGCCATCAGCCGCCAGCCGCGCCGCTGTGGCGCTGTTGGCCTGGTCGGCCTTGCCGAAGATAGAACCGATGGTGGGCAGGAAGATCATCGCGGTGATCAATGACGCACTCAGCACCACGATCACCGTCAGCGGCAGATAACCCATGAAGTCACCAGCCACGCCCGGCCACAGCAGCATGGGCAGGAACGCCGCCAGCGTTGTGGCGGTGGAAGACACGATGGGCCAGAACATGCGCTGGGCGGCCTGCACATAGGCCTGCTGCTTCGGCAAGCCCTCCGCCATCTTGCGGTCGGCAAACTCGATCATCACGATGGCGCCATCCACCAGCATGCCAACCGTCAGCACCAGGCCGAACATCAGCATGATGTTCACCGTGTAGCCAAGGAAGCCGAAAAACAGGAACCCGATCATGAACGAGGTCGGAATGGCCACCCCGACCATCAGGCCGGAACGCAGGCCAAGTGCCGCCACCACCAGCGTCATGACCAGCAGGATGGCAAGCAGGATCGACGAGGTCAGCGAACCCAGAATATCCCCGATCAGACGCGACTGGTCGAGCGTGGTCTCCACCTTGATGGTTTCCGGCCACGACTTCGTCACCTCGGCAACGACGCGCTTCACCTCATTGTTGTTTTCCAGGATGTTGGAGCCGATCCGCTTCACCACCTCAATGGCGATGGTCGGGTTGCCGTTGAACTCGGCATAGCGGTTGCGGTCCTTGAAGGTGCGCCGGATGTCGGCCACCTGGCCCAGCGTGACAGTCGTGCCGTTGGACGACTTTACCACCAGATTGAACACGTCAGTGGCGTTTTCAAACAGGCCCGGTATCTTCACGTTGAAGCGTCCGGACTTGTTGTTCACCGCCCCGGCAGCCACCAGCCTGTTGTTCAGGTTGGCTGCGTTCAGCAGCTCCTGCTGGGTGACGCCATAGGCTTCGAGCTTCACCGGGTCTACAACGACTTCCAGCAATTCCTCGCGCTGGCCGGTCAGGTTGGCTTCCAGAACGGTGTTGATGCCTTCGATCTCGTCCTGCAGCTCGCGGGCGTGCTTGAACAGCGTGCGCTCCGGCACCTCGCCCGACAGCGACACGACAATGGTCGGTTGCAGCGAGAAGTTGATCTCGTTGACGGTGGCTTCCTCGGCATCCGCCGGCAGCTCCGCCTTGGCCAGGTCCACCTTCTCACGCGTATCAGTGATGGCCTGGTCGATATCGACCTCGGTCTCGAACTCGACAAAAATCCCGCCATGACTTTCAGACGCAATGCCGGTCATCCGCTTGATGCCGTCCAGCCCTTTCAGCTTTTCCTCAATGGGCTTGACGATCAGGCGTTCGGAATCTTCCGGGCTGATGCCCGGCAGCGGCACCGAGATGTAGACCGCCGGAATCTGGATGTCCGGATCAGCCTCCTTCGGGATTTCGACAAAACTCCAGATGCCGGCAAGCAGCATCACCAGCATCATGGACAATACGGCGCGCGGGCGCGAAAGTATGGCGGCAAGGGCGGATGACATCAGCTGGCCTCCGCACCGTTGCGGACCGGCTCTACGATCTGGCCCTCGGTCACGAAGTCCTGGCCCTGTGTAATCACCGTGGCCGTTGCCGGCAGGCCCTGAACCCACGCGCCATCGGTTTCCTGCGACAGAACCTTCAGCGTCACGAAGCTCACCTTGTTGGCCTCGTCGATGATACGTACGCCAAACTCGCCCGCATCATTCAGCGTCAGCGCAGAGGCTGGCAGCTTGTGCGCCTGTGCCGATGGCAGCGGAATGGCAAGCTCGGCCGTCACGCCTTCGCGCAACTTGTAGCCGGGGTTGGGCACGCTCAGCTCTACCCGGAACGTGCGGGTCTCGCGGTCGGATGACATGGCGATTGATGAAATTTTGCCGGAAACCTCTTCGCCGGTGACGAGCCTGGCCTGGGCAGCCATGCCTTCGGTGATGTTGGGCAATAGCCGTTCCGGCACGTTGGCCGTCACCAGGATCGGGTCCATCACCTTCAGCGTGCCGCACAGGCCACCGGTCTGGATGAACGCGCCGGTCTGTGCCGGGTCTGCGGTGAGTACGCCGTCCTGTGGTGCCGTTACCCTGGTCCAGCTCATGTCGAGTTCAATCTGCTCAACCTCGGCCAGCGCCACTTCAAGCGCTGCCTTTTGCTGCATCACCTTGCTCCGCGCCGTAAAGTTCGACTTGGCCAGTTTTGCCGATGCCTCGTAGTCCAGCGTGGCCGACGCCAGCTGCGCCTTGGCCTTGGCAAGCTGTGCCTTGCGCGCCGCCAGGTCGAGGTTGCACAAAAGGTCGCCCTTCTTCACTACGTCGCCCGACTGGAAGGCCTGCTCGGTCACAATGCCGCTTGTGCGCGCCCGCACCTCCACCTGGCGTGATGCCTCGGTCAGGCCACGTACGGGAAATACCGAAGGCCGCTCCACGGCGGTGAAGGTTGCCACGCCAACCTTGAATGGTTTGGTTTCTGCGATGGCTTTTTGTTCGCTGCCGGCAGTGGAGGCATCGGGGCTTGCCGCAGGCACGATGAGGCCCGAACCAAACCATCCGATGATGGCCAATGCGATCAGGGCTGACCAGATATAAGACTTCGACATGACGATAATTCCAAAAACCTCTGTACAGCGCTACTCGGCGGCGTCCGATGGCTTGCCGGCCTGTTGGGACAACAGGTCTGCGCGCACTTTTTCCATGTATTCGATGGCGGCGCTCAGCACCGCATGGCCATATCCATTGACGAACATGTGGCCCGAGCCGGGTTCGGCTTCCGTCCGGCATTCTTCCACCTGCGCCAGCTCGCGATGCAGGTAGGCAAGCTGCTCTTCGAACACATGCTCAAGATGATCCGGCGTCAGGTCGGCCTTGAACAGGGCCTGAAACAGGAACTCGGATTTGTACTTGTCCTGCTTCGGCGTGACATGCAGCGCCTTGCGCAGCGCAGTTCTGCCGGCCGGGGTGATCGAGTAGACCTTCTTTGGCGGCTTGCCGGGCTGGTTGTCCTCGCGCACCGATACATGCCCGTCACCCAGCATCTGGGTCAGGGCAGGGTAGATAGAGCCGTAACTCGCATCGATGAAATGGGCGAACAGCCCTTCCTCGACCGCCTTCTTGATTTCGTAGCCTGACGCGTCCTGTTGAGCCAGGATGCCAAGACACAAAGTACGCACATTCATGTGGCGATATCCGCTGGTTTGAGTTCACCATATATCGGTTTGATATATAGCAAATGTGAATATATCAAGACGATATTTCGCACCTGCACAATGAACTTCGCGTGATTGCCACAAATCCGCCGGGGTTCGGACCCTAGGTCGCATGGGTTTGGCTTGAGGCTGGGCGTATACAGTCGACGGGCTGCCCGAGGGTAAGCTGGACGATCCATCAGAATGGGACACGAGATGCCGCTAGATATTGCCAGGGTGATTGCCGACAATACCCCTTCGAGCAATGCGCTGTACGCTGAGAACGTCAACCCGCGTTTCGCCAAGGCATTGAAAATAATCGGCTTTGACAGGAATTACGTGAAGGCGTCCGGCGCTTACATGTACGACGACAAGGGCCGCAAGTACCTCGACATGCTGGCAGGATACGGCGCGTTCAACATGGGCCGCAATCACCCCGCGATTCGCCAGGTCCTGAAAGACTTCATGGATGCCGAGTACTGCTCACTGGTCCAGATGGAAACGCCGGTGCTGTGCGGCGTTGTTGCTGCAGAGCTGAAGAAGCGCGCCGGATTCGGCCTGTCCAAGGTTTACTTCTGCTCAACCGGGGCAGAGGGTAACGAAACGGCTATCAAGTTTGTCCGCCGCGCCACAGGGCGCAACCGCATCATCTTTACGTCGTCCGCCTTCCACGGGCTGACGTCAGGCGCGCTGGCGCTGAACGGCGGAGAGGTTTTCCGCGAAAAATTCGGCGACCTGCTGGACACCACAAAGGTGCCGTTCGGCGATCTTGATGCGCTGGAACGCGCGCTTGC
>JAWVYF010000021.1:0-18992 GCA_033722845.1 Anderseniella sp.
AGCCCGCTCAAGCCCGAGAATTTCCTGGGCAATGAAGGTTTCCGAAAGGCGCGGGTAGCCCTTGAGTACAAATGCAGTTTTTCGCGTCATGCTGCCCGCTATGGCACGCTCAACCTGCCCCGGCAATGGCATAAAGGTCGGCACTGGGGCGGTTCTCGGCCCAGTTGCTCACGAAAGTACTGATCGAGTCCAGCCCGGACAGCATCTCACCGGCACCCTTGGCACTTGGCAAGGGACGGCTGACCAGACGCGATAAATGCCCGGCTACCAGCTCGGCGTCGTCTGCCTGTTCGGGCAAGAGCATGTCAACCAGACCAAGCTCGCTTGCCCGGGTAGCGCGTATCAGTTGCTCCTGGCGCGGATGCGTACGAGGCACGATCAGCGCCGGCTTGTCGAACGACAGCACCTCGCAGAAGGTATTGTAGCCGCACATGCCAATCAATGCCGATGCACCTTCGATGAGGTGCTCGATACTGTTGTCAAACTCGATCACATTCACCTTGGGCAGCGCTTCAGCCTGCTCAAAGAACGCGGCGCGCTCAGCACTTGGCATAAGGGGACCAAGCACCATCAGCAATGGCATCAGCCTGTCGCCATGCTGCTCATAGGCGGCGAGGATCTGTGACATCAGCCGCGCACCGTCGCCGCCTCCTCCAGTGGTCGCCAGCATATAGGGGCCTTCAGGGCGCCTTATGCCGGGCGGCGAGCCTGCCCGTGTGCGCTTCAGAAACCCCAGATAGTGCATCCGCTCACGCACCGAATCAGGCGTTTCAAGACCGCTCAGCGGGTCCCAGAACCCCTCCGGACCGTAGACCCAGACATCATCGTAGAGCTGATCAATGTGAGCCATCACATCATTTACGGCCCACTCCTTCTCCAGCTTGTCAGCTGCATCCATGACATCGCGCAGGCCCAGCACAAGCCGGCACCCGCGATCACGCAGGTAGCGGAGGGTGGGGAGCATTTCACCGCGCAAACCAAGTGGTTCCTTGTCGACGATCACGATGTCGGGTTGAAACGACTCAGCTGTGTGCTGGATGATCGACTGCCGCATCTGCATGGTGTCGGTAAGGTCGATGTGCTGGTCGATTGACGTGTACTGCCCGTTGTACAGCTTGATGACCGATGGAATTTTCACAAAGTCGACACGCGCCGAGAAGTTGAAGGCACCCGCAATCTGCGAACCGGTCATGATCAGGATGCTGACACCCTTGAAGTTCTCGACCAGCGAATGGGCGATGGCCCGGCATCGCCTGAGATGACCCAGCCCGAAGGTGTCGTGGCTGTACATCAGGATATGGACATTGCCCAGGCGCTTCATGAACTCTCTCCACCGCGCGCCGGGAACGCGCACGCTTCGCATTGCGGTTTACAGGTCCTACGGGACGTCGCTCGCCCAGCGCAATGCCAAACCACAATTCTTTCACGCAACGTCATCCGGCACTCCCCGCGGCTACTTGTACGGATCCGCAGCATCGCGCAGCCCGTCACCGAAGAAATTGAACGCCAGAATGACCAGAATAACCGGCACCACCGGCAACATCAGCCACGGATAGAGCGCAACCACATTGATGTTCTGCGCCTCGATCAGCAAAACGCCCCATGACGTAATGGGAGGCCGCAAACCAAGCCCGAGGAAGCTGAGCGCCGTCTCGCCGAGGATCATGGTCGGAATGGCAATGGTCGCCGTTGCAATCAGGTGGGACATGAAACCCGGCACCAGATGCAGGCTGATGATGCGCTTGGGCTTTGCGCCCATCAGCTGGGCTGCCATCACATAGTCTTCTTCGCGCAGCGCAAACAGCTTCGAGCGAACCGCTCGCGCCAGCCCGGTCCAGTCGAGCAGACCGAGGATGACCGTTATCCCGAAATACACCACCAGCGGGCTCCAAGTCACCGGCATGATGGCCGCCAGCGCAAGCCACAGCGGGATCGACGGCAGCGACTGCAGCACCTCGATCATGCGCTGCACGATCATGTCTACCCAGCCGCCGTAATAACCGGCCATCCCTCCAATCACGATGCCGAGAATGAAACTGACCATCACGCCCAGAAGACCGATCGTCAAAGAGATGCGCGCACCGTTGATGATACGCGAGAGCATGTCACGGCCCAGCCTGTCTGTTCCGAGCAGGAACAGTTGTCCTCCCTCGGCCGGACAGATCAGATGCGTATCCATCTTCACCAGTCCCCACCACCAGTAGGTATCTCCCTTGCAGAAGAAGCGGATCTTGTCTGGCTGGGTCCGGTCCTCGGTATATTCGCGCTTCAGCGTCTCCATGTTCAGGTTGTACTTGTAGCGGTACACGAACGGACCAATGAACGAGCCTTCGTGGAACATGCGCACCTGCTGGGGCGGCGCATAAATGAAATCCACGTTGCGCGACTGCATGTTGTAGGGCGCGAGAAACTCGCTGATGAAGATCGTTGAGTACAGGATCGCGAGGAAGACGCCGCACCACACCGCAATGCGGTGCTGCTTGAACTTCCACCACATCAGCTTCCACTGCGGTGCGAGATAGATCTTTTCCTGCTCGGGCGAGATCTTCTCGATGGACATCACGTCGAACGGCTCGTCCGACACATAATGGCCCATCGGCTCACCGGAGCCTGGCAAGGGAGACGTGATCTTCTTCATTTGACTTGTGTCCCCTGCAGCCTGATGCGCGGATCAAGCGCGGCCAGCGCAAAGTCGGATACCAGCACGCCGATCACCGACAAAAACGCCAGGAACATCAGGAACGATCCGGCAAGGTACATGTCCTGGGACTGCAGCGCCCTGATCAGCAAAGGCCCCGTCGTCTCCAGCGACAGCACGATAGCCGTGATCTCTGCACCTGAAATGATTGCCGGCAGGATTGAGCCGATGTCGGAGATGAAGAAGTTCATCGACATGCGCAGCGGATATTTCACCAGCGCCTTGAACGGATGCAGACCCTTGGCCCGCGCGGTCACCACGTACTGCTTCTGCAACTCGTCCAGCAGGTTTGCCCGGATGCGCCGGATCATGCCCGCCGTACCTGCCGTCCCGATAATGATGACGGGTATGATCAGGTGCTCCATGATCGAACCGAACTTGGCCCAGCTCATCGGCTCGTTGAAATACTTCGCATCCATCAGGTGGCCAATGGAGGTGCCAAACCAGATGTTTGCCAGGTACATGAAAATCAAGGCCAGCAGGAAGTTCGGCGTCGCAAGGCCCAGCAGGCCAACAAAGGTCAACCCGTAATCACCCCAGCTGTATTGATGGGTGGCCGAATACACGCCAATCGGGAAGGCGATGATCCAGGTGAAGATGATGGTGACGAACGAGACAAGCACGGTCAGCCACAGGCGGTCACCGACCACGTCCATCACTGGCAACTCGTACTCGAACGAATAGCCGAAATCGCCGTGCAGCATTCCCCACACCCAGTGGAAGTACCGTTCAACTGGCGGCTTGTCGAAACCGTACTGTCGGCGCAGTTCCTCGATTTGCTTCAGGTCAACCGTTTCGCCCTGTGCCTGAAGCTCTGCCACATAGCTTTCAAAATAGTCGCCGGGCGGCAACTCGATGATGGTGAACACCAGCGCCGAGATGATCAGCAGTGTCGGCACCATGATGGCCAGGCGCCAGATGATGTACCTCAGCATCAGCCTTCACCCGGTTCTGTATCTTCGCCAAACCAGAACGTGTCCATCATGAACACGCCGAAATAACTGCCGGGCTGGAAGCTGAACACCACGTCCTCCGGCACATTGCGCAACTGGTTCGACACCACGACGGGCTGCAGGGTCGCATTGACGGTACCGATGGAGAACACCTCATCCGTGTAGATCTTCAGCATCTGGTGCCAGATCGCCTCACGCTCGTCGTCAGTCCGGGTCAGTTGCCAGCGGCTCCACAGGTCCCAAAGCTGCTTCACCGAAGCCAGGTCCGGCTCGCTCCCGCTCTTGCCGTTGGTCATGCCCCACAACCCCCAGTTCGGCCATTGGGTCTGCGCATCATTGGTGGGGGCAAGTTCTTCCGGCGGCATGGCCGCACGCGGAATCCCGTTATCGAGACCGGACCACACGCTCATCATGGTCGAGCCCGCCTTCAGCCGTGAGCGGAAGATGTCGCGTTGGGTGGCACGGGTGAACACCTTGATGCCGATGTCGCGCCAGTGGTCGGTGACAAGTTGCAGCACGTCTGTCTCAACCGTGCTTTCACCGGCCGCCTCGATGATGATATCCGCGCGCCGTCCATCCGGCAGAAGCCGGGTACCATCGGCTGCACGCTTGTCGAGACCCAACTCGTCCAGCATGGCGTTGGCCTTGTCCACATCGCGCTTGGCCCACGCACCGGCATACTCTTCCTTGAACAGCGCACTCTGCGGCAATGGCGAGTCGGCTGCTTCCCGTCCGAGCCCGAAGAACGTCACCATGTTGATTTCACGCCGGTCGATCGCCAGCGACAGCGCGCGGCGGAACCGGGCATCGTGAAACAGCTTGCGCCAGCCATCGTCCTTGTAGTTCAGGTTTGGCCGCAAGGCGATCTTGGAGCCGACCGCACTCTTCCAAAGGCGCACATTGAACGGATGCAACTTCTCGTTCTGCTTCAGGAAGGTGTAGTCCTCGAAACTGACATACCGCGCCTGAAGGTCACTCTCGCCTGCCCCTGTCTTGGCCGGTATCAGGTTTGACGACGAAATGTTCATCACCACCTTGTCGATATAGGGCAGCTGCCGGCCCTGCGCGTCGACCCGGTGGAAATACGGATTGCGCTCGAACACGAACTGTTCGGCCGGCGGCTCGATCATCGGCCGCCACGGCTCAAGGGTAGGCAAGTCCGGATTTTCCGGGCGGTTCTGCCGGCCCCGCCGGACAAACATGGCGCGCCAGTGCTTGTACTTCAGCTCCTTGGCCTTTGCCTCAGCAGCTTCCTTGCCGATGTGATCGGCATGGAACTGTTTCATGTAGGCAGATGGATAGGTGAGATAGACGGGCAAAGGCGCAGCCAGCGCCGGCAGGAACGCCGGGTTGGGCTTGTCCCACTCGTAGCGAACCGTGAATTCGTCGATCACCGTAAACACCGGGCCCGCGCCGTCAACCAGCAAGGCATTTGGCAGCCCGCCCCGGCCAAGCTTCTTGTGCAGCATCACGTCTTCAAGCGCGAAGCGGAAGTCCTCTGCCGTCAGCGCAGAGCCGTCCGACCAGCGATGACCGGGCCGCAGATACAGGGTGAAGCGGCGGCCCTCCTCGACTTCATATTTCAACAGCACGTCTGGCTGAAGATTGTAGTCGGTGTCATAACTGACCAGACGCGAATAGCCATAATAGACCATCATCCGCACGTCTTTGCCGCGCCCCATCAGCATGGTCATGGTGCCGCCGTGCTTGCCTGGCTCACGGCCCATCTTTTCAAGGTCAATCACCCGCGGTTCCAGAGGCACACGCTGCTCGACCGGGTCGATTTCGCCTTTTTCGACCTTCGCTTTCAGGTATGGCGTTTCCACCAACGCCGGGCGCGCCTGTGCAACTGCACTGGCAGCTGCCAGCATCACAAAGACCATCAACGCCTGGATCAACCTGCTCATTGCGACGCTACTGCCTCCCTTGCACCAGCCTGTTCATTGGCCAGGACCATGTGATCATCTCCCACCTGCATCGGCACCAGCGGGTGATCGCTTGCGCCGGTACGGAACATGTCCGGCCAGTCACTGTCATCGGATGCACCGGCAAGGCTAAGCGTTGCATAGTCCAGCGGCCGGTCAAGGTCCGGAAACGGAACGGCGGCAAGAAGCGCGCGCGTATACGGATGCACCGGCTTGCGGAACAGCACGTCACGAGGCGCCAGTTCGACAATCTTGCCCTGGCACATGACGGCGATCCGGTCGGCCATGTAATCGATCACGGCAAGGTTGTGCGACACGAACAGATAGGTCAGGTCCAGCTGGGACTGCAGGTCCTTCAGCAGGTTCAGCACCTGCGCCTGCACCGACACATCCAGCGCCGACACCGGCTCATCACAGATCAGCAGGCTGGGATTGAGCGCAAGCGCCCGGGCAATGCCGATGCGCTGGCGTTGCCCGCCGGAGAACGAGTGCGGATACCGGTTGAGAAACCGCGGATCAAGCCCGACAGCCTGCATCAGCCCGGCCGCGTGGTCTCTCCGGCTTGTGGCCGTGCCGACATCGTGAATCTCCATCGGCTCGGTCAGGATATTCGATACCGTCATGCGTGGATTGAGAGACGAAAACGGATCCTGAAACACCATCTGTACCCGGGTGCGCAGCGTGTCCAGCTGACCAGCCGTCGCCCGGGCAATGTCGATGGGCTCGTTTTCACCGTCATTGAACATGATCTGGCCACCATCAGGCGTAACGGCACGCATGATCAGCTTTGAAACTGTCGTCTTGCCGCAACCTGACTCGCCAACCAGCCCCAGGCATTCTCCTCGGCGTATGTCGAACGACACCCCGTCCACTGCCTTGATGACGTTTTCTTCGGAGGTGGTGAACCAACCCGACTTCTTGGTGCGGAAGTGCTTGCGCAGGTTCTGCACGCTGAGCAACGGGTCTCGCTGCCTGGGCTTGGCTGCCTCACTCTTGGCTGCGGCTGGAGCACCAAGCAATTCGCCCGCGTTCACCTTCACATCGCGCAACGCCTGCAGCCGCTCGCCCGGCTTCATGTCAAAGTGTGGTACCGCCTTCATCAACGCCTTGAGGTACGGATGTTGCGGCTTGCGGAAAATGTCATCGACCGTTCCGGCCTCCACGATGCGGCCGTGATAGATCACCGCAACCTCGTCGGCCATGTTGGCAACCACGCCCAGATCGTGGGTAATCAGCAGGATCGCCATATTGAAATGTTCCTGCAGATCTTTCAGCAACTTGAGGATCTGCGCCTGAATGGTCACGTCGAGCGCCGTTGTCGGCTCGTCGGCGATCAGCAATGCCGGCCGGCAAATGAGCGCCATGGCAATCATTGCGCGTTGCCTCAAGCCACCCGACAGCTCGAACGAATACATGTCAAACGCCCGCGGCGGATTGGGAAAGCCTACCAGCCCCAACATTTCCTCGGTCTTGGCACGCGCATCTGCCTTGTCAACTTTCTGGTGCAGCACCAGCGCTTCCTGGATCTGGTTGCCAATGGTGTGCAGCGGCGACAGCGATGTCATCGGCTCCTGAAAGATCATCGCAATGCGGCCGCCACGCAGGCTGCGCATTTCCGGACCGCTTGGCAGCAGCTGCTCGATCTCAACCGGGTCGCCGGGCCGGGCCGGATCGTTGAAAGTGATCGTACCGCTGGCAATCGTGCCAACCCTGGGCAAGATGCCCATGATCGACTGCCCGATCACAGACTTGCCCGAACCGGACTCGCCCACAAGCGCAGTCACCTTGCCAGGCCGGATGCGGAAGCTTGCACCGCGAACCGCTTCGACAATCGTCGAGTGAACCCGAAAGTTAATGTGAAGATTATCGATGCGCAGAAGGTCGGGGGGTGAACTCATTTGTCCTGCATTGCGTCAGTTGCCACGTCACGGGAAGCCGCATCGCAGATGATGCCCGCTGCCGCCACACGCCCTTTCACCCCGAGGTAACGTGGCGGCTTGCCCAACGCCCAGCCTGCAAGCCACCTGAAACCTGCATGTGACTGATCGTGAGGCATTTTGAACCTTGCTGCCCTGTCCCGGACGGTACGAAAAGTGTAGGCATGTGTCCATAGCATACGACAACTGTCTTCTGTAGCGGATTGACATGCAACAATGACAACAATGCCAGATCAGCAATCGCCTCCTTCTGTGCAGACCGGCACGCCCGCGCGAAGCTTGCTATGGCGACGCACGAGCCCACAACTGTCAGCGCGCGTCCGAAAGCAGATCGACGCGCATGACCAGTCCAGTGAAGTGCTGGTCAAAATCATTCAGCTGGTGATCGTGTCAATCTGGGCGATACTTTACTGGATTGCGCCGAAAACCAGCACAAACAGCGCCTTTTCACCGGTGGTGTGGGCACTTGCCGCCTATTTCACGCTCAACCTCGCCGCCCTGATCTGGGCCCGCCGGGCGCGCCTGCCTGACTGGGCCGTGTTCACCTCCATTTTGCTGGATGTCGGCATCCTGATGTTGCTGATCTGGAGTTTCCACATCCAGTACGATCAGCCGCCTTCGTTTTATTTGAAGGCCCCAACGCTGCTTTACGTGTTCATCTTCATCGCACTGAGGGCACTTCGGTTCGAACCGCGTTTCGTTATCTTCTCAGGAATCGCCGCTGCTGCCGGCTGGCTGGCCTTGGTGGCCTATGCCATTCACTCTGCCCACGGCATGATGACCACGCGCGATTACATCAAATACCTGACCGGAAACGAAATTCTGCTTGGTGCGGAATTCGACAAGATCATTACCATCCTCATGGTGGCCGGCATCATTGCGGTCGCACTGGTGCGCGCCAACGACCTGTTGCTGCGCGCTACATCCGAGGCCCAGGCAGCACAAGACCTGTCCCGGTTCTTCGACCGTGATGTCGCCAGCAACATCCGCAATGCCGAAGAAGCCCAGTTGCCCGGCACCGGCGAGCGCGTCGAGGCGGCAATCCTCAATGTCGATCTGCGTGGATTCACGACCTACGCAGCCGATCTCGATCCCGGCGAGGTGCTCAACCTGCTGATCGCCTACCAGAAGCGCACAGTCGCCATCATCCAGCATCATGGCGGGTCCATCGACAAGTTTCTGGGGGATGGCATCATGGCCACGTTTGGCGCGGTCCGTCACAATGAAACCTACGCCGCCGATGCCCTTCGCGCAGTCGATGACATAATCGCCGACAGCGAAACATGGGAAGCAGACCCCGTGCTGCAACCGTTTGCTGGCACAAAGGTCAACGCCGCCGTTGCCTCCGGTGCCATCGTGTTCGGCGCCATCGGCGACGACACCCGCCTCGAATACACAGTGATCGGCTCGGCCGCCAATTTGTCTGCCAAGCTGGAAAAGCACAACAAGGAACTGAAAACCCGCGCGCTCACTGACGAAGCAACCTATCAGCTGGCCCTGAACCAGGGCTACCAGCCGCCTGCTCCGCGCAAGCCGGTGGGCACCACCCTTGCCGCTGTCTCACGTGTCGTGCCGCTGGGTTGATCCGGGAAACCGCACCCAGCGCACAGCCTCGACAGCCACCAGCCGGGCTACCGTATCCCACGCGGCGTCGTCGTGGACCAGGTGATGTGACAGCACACCGATCTCGTAAAAGCCGTTTTCCCGCGACACTGCCAGCGCCACTGCAAGTTCAGCCAGCACATCGTCGGCCGGTTTGCCTGCCCGTGCGCGCCAGTCCATCAGGTCGACGTGCGTATTGGCCTGCATCTGCGGTGCAATCAGCGTGTGGGTGAACGTCGAAAACCCCTCAATGCCTGCTTCTGCCAGACGCGGCACCAGGTCTTCGCGCATCCGGTTCCACGGCGGCACCAGAACCGGCATCAGGTGTTCACCGAACAACACCTGCAACCGCTCGTGCCCAAGCGCCACGTCGGCCACCACCTCCTCCAGCGGCCGGCCAGTGCCAAGTTCCGCGCGCTTTACGCCATCGCGCTCATGGTTGGCATGGGCCCAGCCGTGCACGCACGGATCAAAATGCCGGTAGAGTGCCACATGGTTGGCCAGCCGGTCTGTCACCCGCGCCGGAATAACGGCCAGCAGAACTGCAACCCCGGCATCACCGGTCAGTTGCGTCAGCCGGTCCAGTGCCGGCGTTTCATCGATTGCATCATCGTCGCGCCACCAAAGCCGTGGCGTATGCCCGGCCTCCAGCCATCGCGACAGTTCTGCATCAAGCACCGCCTCACTCATTGCGTCACCCTCTTCAGGACCCCGTCAATAACAGCACTTGCCACCGGCAAGCTGTGCTGCCTTTTCACAATGCGCGCTGCCGCCTGTCCCATCTGGCCACGCAATTCAGCATCGTCAATCAGCATCTGCAGGTTTGCCGCAAGTGCTGCTGCATCGCCTTCCTGGCTCAACAATCCTGACTGACCATCTGCGACCACCGCCTCAACGCCCCCGGAGTTCATTGCCACCACCGGCAAGCCCAACGCCTGCGCTTCCAGATAGGCAAGCCCGAACGCCTCACGCCATCCCGGCCACACGAACACATCCGCCCCGGCCAGCCGGTTCAGGACCGCTTGCCGCTCCAGCTCTCCGTGAAAACGCACATTGGCAACGCCGGCGAACATCTGCTCCACCTGCGCCCGCATCGGCCCGTCACCGATCAGGTTCAGCCGCCATCCACCCGGCCTGAGTTGCCCGATAGCCTCTGCGAACAACCGGTAGCTTTGCATCTTGTTGCCTTTCAGCATCATCGCCACCGAGATCAGTTCAACAGGTCCGCCCGGCGCGCGCTGCCCTGTCGCCTCCATGTCACTCGGCAAATCAATGAACGGTGCCAGCATGACAGTGCGATCATCCGGCACCAGCCCGGCCACGCCTTCCCGGTCGCGTTGCGTAAAACACACATTCAGCGCCGCCTGCCGGATGGCATCGCTGGATATGGCCTGCACGCCGGCCCAGTCATCCTTGTCGCGCTTGCCCGCATGCGATGCCTCAAACGTCACGTAGGGCAAGCCAAACCGCCGCGCCAGTGCCGCCCCGATCATGTCCGGCGACTTGTAGTAGACGTGATAGGCCACCACCACGTCAGGCGCACCATCAACAGCCCATCGCCGCGACACCCGTTCGACCTCGGCAGCAGCGGCGTTGGCAACCTCTTCCAGGTGCTCCGGCGTGCGCACCCGGCACCGCACATGGCTGATCAGCTCGACCTCGTGTCCGGCTCGCTCAAGCGCCGTCACCAGCAACCGGGCCATTGTCCGGTCACCGGATGGCACCGGATCATCGGGTGGTTTCATGGTGGCGTAAAAGGCTACTTTCATGGCCAGAGACAAATCCTGCTGATCGGGTTGAGCGTCATGTATAGTGCCACTTGTCCCGGCCCGCCATGGCGCAACAACGTGAACCCGTCTCCGCAATGAACCAAAGCAAGAGCGACCTGTTCTACGCAAACCTGCCCCCGACGCCCGATTTCGACATCGTGGCCAGCGGGTCGGGGTTCGCACCGCTGCCGGACGACTGGACCGTGATGGTCGCCGACGTCACCGACAGCACCGGAGCCATCGAACGCGGCGAGTACAAGTCGGTCAACATGGTCGGGGCTGCCTCCATCGTGTCGGTGCTCAATGCCTGCGATGGCATCGCCGTGCCGTTCATGTTCGGCGGCGATGGCGGCGTCGTCGTCGTGCCGCCGTCGCTCAAGAAGTCTGCAAGCACCCGGCTCGCGGCCCTGCGCGACAACAGTCATGACCTGTTCGGCCTCGACCTGCGCGCCGCCGCCATTCCGGTGGCAGACCTGCGCCGGGCAGGCCGCGACGTGCTGGTACAGAAACTGTCGCTTGGCGGCGGCAACTCGCTTGCCATGTTTGCCGGCGGCGGCGTTGCTCTGGCCGACGAGTGGCTCAAGCAGCCCGATGGCAATGGCCCCCACCTGCCCGAAGAGGCCGGCGGCCGCTCGCTCGACCTGACCGGACTGTCCTGCCGCTGGCAACCGCTCAAATCCCAACGTGGCCTCATGCTGACGCTGATCGTCCAGTGCACCGGATCACGGCTGAACCCGGCCCAGATCGGCCGCGCCTTCGAGCGCATTCTGGGCGCGCCCATCGGCAACTTCGCGCCGGTCCAGGACGCGAACCTGCATCTCGAAACGCCAGGCTCGAGAGCCTTCGGCCTCGAACGCGCCGCCTTGCGCTCGACGCTGGGGCGCTACGGTTCGTGGGCCTGGACCGCCTTCACCGGCCTGGCACAGCGCATTGCCGAAGCCCGCAAGACCGCCATCGGCAGCTATGATGCCGCCAGCTACCGGCAGGAGCTGAAAGCCAATACCGATTTCCGCAAGTTCGACGGCATGTTGCGCATGGTCATAGACGTAACACGCGAGCAGGCCGAACAGATCGAAGACTACCTGAACCGCGCCGCCATCAAGGGCGACGTGGTGTTCGGCACATGGGTGTCAGACGCGGCCTTGATGACCTGCCTGTTGTTCGACCTTGATGCCGGCCTGCACGTGCACTTCATCGACGGTGCGGACGGCGGCTACACACGCGCTGCCCGGAAGCTGAAGGCAGGCCTCGCCCGCACGTCCGCCTGACAGGCCATCACAGGAACGGCAACTCGCAGAGCTCAGCCTTCACGCGCTTTCCATCCCGGATTACTTCCACCGCATCTCCAGGCTTGGCATCGATGCTCACCAGTGCAAACCCGATGTTCTGCTTCATCCGCAAGGACCACACAATGTTGGTCATGTCGCCAACCTTGTCGTTGCCCTTCATGATGTCGAACCAGTGGAACGCGGTCATGCTCGGCTCGGTGCCCTCCAGCTTCACGCCAAGCTGGTGACGCTTCGGCCCTTCCGCCTTGATGCGGCGCAAGGCCTGAATGCCAACCACGTCGTCCGGCACATCCAGGTCGACATACTTGCCCATGCGCACTTCATACGGGTTGGTGTGATCATCCGTATCGCCGCCAAAGGACAGAAGGCCGCTTTCCACCCGCTCACAAGCATTGGGGTTGCCGGGGCCGATGTCCCACGGCTTGCCCGCTTCCTTCACGAGGTTCCAAAGCTGCATGCCCTTGCTGCCATCCATCAGGTACAGCTCGAAGCCGCCCTGCTTCGACCAGCCAGACCGCGCAACCGCCACCGGAATGCCGTTGATCTCGGTTTCCTTGAACCAGAAGTATTTCAGGTCCTTCACCCAGTCACCGAACATCGAGGCCACAACGGTTTCCGCCTTCGGTCCCTGCACGGCCAGCGGCGAGACATCCGGCTCACCGATTTCCACGTTCAGACCACGTTCAGCGGCAATCGCCTTTGCCCAGAACCAGATGTTGGAGTCGGCAATCGAGAACCAGTACCGGTCGTCCGACAGCTTCAGCAGGATCGGATCGTTCAGCAGCACACCGTCATGGTTGCACAGCGCAACATACTTGCCCTGCCCCACCACGCACTTGCTCAGGTCACGCGGGCTGAGGATCTGCGCCAGCTTGCCGGCATCCGGACCTTTGAGTTCCACCTGGCGCTCAACGGCCACATCCCACATCGAGACGCCATTGATGATCCGCCAGTATTCTTCTTCCGGCTTGCCATAGCCGGTCGGCATCAGCATGTGGTTGTAGGTCGTAAAGCTGGTCACACCATCGGCCACAGTGGCATCGAAATACGGCGACGGGCGCAACCGGGCGGAGGGAAAGATGGAAAACATGGGCAACAACCTTCTGCTGGCACGAAATCAGGACGACTTGGTCCAGCACCGGTCATCGGCCATCGCGCACGGCAGGTCTTGCTGGAAAACGACTGAGTGTGTCGCTTTCAGGCCTTAGCGGACAAGCAGTACCGGTACCCGGCATGACCGGATCATTTGTGTGGTCGTTGACCCGATGATCAGCGAGCGCACCCGCGAGTGTCCGTATGCACCCATGACCAGCAGATCATGCCCGTCAGGTGACGCCATGTTGACGAGCACTTTCTCAGGCACCCCGGGCTGGATTACCCAGTCCGCGCTGAGCCCGCCAGCGGCCAGCATGGCAGCCGCGTTCTCCAGCGCCTTGCGCATGTCAGGCTTTTCCTGCCCCGCATAGACAAGCGTCACAGACAAACCGGCAAACAGCGGATTGCGGGACATGAAATCCACGGCCTTGAGAGATGACGCCGCCCCATCAAAAGCCACCAGCACCCGCTCGATATTCCGAAATTTGCGATTGGCAACGAATACCGGCTTGTGACTGGCCCGCACTATGCGCTCCAGGTTCGAACCCAGATGTTCGGACGCCAGCCCCGCCGCTTCGCCCCGCTTGCCGATGACGATCATGTCACCGCTGTCTTCCTTTTCAGTGATCGTCTCTACCAGATCGCCTTGACGAAGCCGGGTCTCCACCTCGATGTCTCCATCGGCTTCCACGATTGCCCGCGCATCTTCAAGGATGGCACGGCCATGCTCTTGAGCCAGCTTGGCACGCTTGACGTCCAACTCGCTCAACTCTTCAAGCAATCTGGACCGCGCACCCAGACGGATCGCACCGCTCAGGTCCTGATGTTCGGGGCCGGAACGCCTGCCCATCACGTGAAACAGCTTAACCTTTGCCCCGGTTCGTGCGGCAATCCAGGCGGCGTGATGGCAAACGCTTTCGGCATAGGCCGAGCCATCCACCAGCGCGATGAGAGTATTGGTGTGCATCTGTCCGCTCCTCAGTGACCCAACAGCTTGTCCATCGCACCGGGCTTGTCGTGTATCGCCAGCCGGTCGACAATTGTTTCAGACGCTTCGTTCAACCCGATAATTTCAACCTCGGCGCCGGTACGGCGAAACTTCAGCACTGCCATGTCCAGCGCGGCCACCGACGAGATGTCCCAGATATGGGCCCGGCTGACGTCAATCGTCACCTTCTCCGGCGCAGCCTTGAAGTCGAATGCCTTCATGAAGTCCTCCGATGAGGCGAAGAACAACTGCCCCTCGACCGTGTACGTCCGGTGCCGCCCGTCCGGGCTGATGTCGCGTGTCACCTTGAACAGTTGCGCGATCTTCCAGGCAAAGAAGATGCCTGACAACAACACGCCCACCAGCACCCCAATGGCAAGGTTATGGGTGTAGACGACGAAGAACACCGTCGCCAGCATAACAATGGAAGACGATCTTGGATGCTCCTTGAGATTTACGATCGATGACCACGAGAACGTGCCGATGGACACCATGATCATGATCGCCACCAGCGCCGCCATCGGGATCAGTGAGACAATGTCACCGAAGGCGACCACCATGATCAGCAGGAACACACCGGCGCAGAATGATGACAGCCTGCCACGTCCACCTGATTTTATGTTGATGATCGACTGTCCGATCATGGCGCAACCGGCCATACCGCCAATGAAACCGGTCGCGGTATTGGCAAGGCCCTGACCAATGCATTCCTGGTTGCGGTTCGAAGTCGTATCCGTCAGGTCGTCGACAATCTGCTGTGTCATCAGGCTTTCCAGCAACCCCACGGCGGCCACCGCAATCGAGTAAGGCAAGATGATGTTGAGCGTTTCAAGGGTCAGCGGAATGTCTGGGATCAGAAACACCGGCAAGGTATCCGGCAGCTCACCCATGTCGCCCACCGTGCGCACGTCCCAGCCCATGTAGAAAGTCAGCAACGTCAGAACAATGATTGTGACCAGCGGCGACGGTACGGCGCGCGTCAACAGCGGAAACAGGTAGATAATGGCAAGGCCCGCTGCCACCAGTGCATAAGTCAGACCCGGTACATTGCGCGGATCAAGTTCGGGCAGTTGCGCCATGAAAATCAGGATCGCAAGAGCATTCACGAACCCGGTCATCACCGAGCGTGACACAAACCGCATCACATATCCAAGCCGCAGCAACCCGGCCACAATCTGCAACAGCCCGGCCAGCACGGTTGCTGCCAGCAAGTACTGCAACCCATGCTCCTTCACCAGCGTGACCATCAGCACGGCAGTCGCCGCAGTTGCGGCAGAAATCATGCCCGGCCGCCCGCCGGTAATGGCCACGATGACCGAAATCGAGAATGAGGCATAGAGCCCGATCTTGGGATCAACTCCGGCAATGATCGAAAAGGCGATGGCCTCGGGGATCAGCGCCAGAGCCACCACCAGCCCGGACAGAAGATCACCGCGGACGTTGCAGAACCATTGCGTGCGATATTCAGAAAGTGACAGCATGTTGAAATCAGCTCCTGCCCGGCGCAGGCCGTAAGGCTGCTCCGGCGGGTTGGTCTTGGATTGCTCAGAGAAAAACAGAAGGGTCTGTCTGGGCAGACTGCCGTACTGGCGGCGCTGCACGAACGTTCAGTTCAATCTCACCACCAGGATGCATAGGCATTGTTCGCCAGAAGGCAAGGCAAGCATCGTCGCACGTTGCAAGCAGCCAGCCGCTGGTCAGTCGGCTGCGAGCTGCGCAACCTCTCGCCGGAACGGCAACTGATCGCCCAAGTCAGCACCATCAAGCTCGCGCGCATACCGATGCCCGGCATAGGTTGCCCAGGCAATCGGGCCCGGCGCTTCGGCGTCACCAAACACCTTGACCGATTTGATGCCTGCATCGGCCCACTCCGCCTGCCGCGCCAGCAGGTCACGGTAAAGCGCGTCATCCGGTAGTTGCGATGCGACCATCACCACGCTGTCGCACTCGACAGTCTGCTCGTGGCCCGTATAGACGCAGTTGCTCACCACGTGATCGCCTGCGATTTTCATCACCCCGCGATTGAGCACGATGCGCACGCCCAGCCCCGCAAGCCGTGCATGAATGGCCTCCTGCTCCAGCGTGTTGCGGGTCCAGTCCGATACGTAAGCCGATGGCGTGATCAACGTCACGTCCGCGCCCTTCGTCACCAGCAACTCCGCCAGCACGCCACCCATGTAATAGTGGTCGTCATCATAAACGATCACCTTGCCGCCCGGCACATCGCCCGCCATCAGATCGTCTGGCGTAAACACCCTTGCATCGTCGGCAATCGGCATCGGCACAACATGCTGGCGCGCCACCCCGTCGCGCCGCCACACCGCACCCGTTGCAATGGCAACGTTCTCGAAGCCGAACTCCAGCACCTGATCTGCCGTGAGGCTGCTTTCCAGATAGATTTCAACATTGCCACGTTGCTTGAGCTGGTACTCGCGATAGTCCCTCACCCGGCCCCAGGCACTCAAGCCCGGCAAGCGGCACTCGCGCGCCACCCGTCCGCCAAGTTCATTGCGTGCTTCTGCCAGCGCCACGTCATAGCCGCGCCGGGCCAGCGCCCACGCTGCCTCCAGCCCGGCTGGCCCGGCGCCAACAGTCAGAACGTTGGAACTTGCACCCCTGGCGTTCATCTGTTCGGGGTGCCAGCCCTTGCGCCACTCCTCCATGAAGGTCGGGTTCTGGGTACACCGCGAGATCGCCATGGTCATGTCGCCGGTGATGCAGATGTTGCAGCCGATGCATTCGCGAATGTCCTCGATGCGCCCCTCCTCCACCTTCTTCGGCAGGAACGGATCGGCAATCGAGGGCCGCGCACACCCGATCAGATCAAGCAGGCCGGAATTGATCTGCTTCACCATCACGTCCGGCGAGGTGAACCGGCCCACGCCCACTACCGGCCTGGACGAGAGCTCACGAATGCCCCTCACCAGATCGGTCTGCGCTGCTTCCTCCTTGAAACGCGACGGGCCGGAGCAGTCTTCCCAGGTGCCATGCGCAAGGTCCCAAAGATCGGGTAAATCCCGGTTGAGTTCTATGAAATCTCTCAGTTCACTATTGGAGAATCCCAGTTGACCAATGGTTTCATCAAGTGAAACGCGCAAGGTGATTGCCATCGTGTCACCCACCGCATCACGGATGTCGGCGATCACCTCGCGCACGAACCGCGAGCGGTTTTCCAGGCTGCCGCCATATTCGTCGCTGCGCTGGTTCGTGGCCCGGCTGAGGAAGTGCTGGAAAATGCCGAACCCGTGTGCGCCATACAGGCAAATCAGGTCAAAACCCGCGGTTTTTGAGCGTTTTGCCGCGTTTACGAACCAGCGGCGCAGGTCGCCGATTTCCCTGGTGGTCAGCGCGCGGGCACTGACCGGATCGTTGGTGAAGGTGCGGATCGGCATCGCTGTCGGCGCCAGCGGCACCTCGCGGGTATACAGGTTCGGTCCGTTGATGCCCGAATAGGCGAGCTGGATGCCGGCCAGGGCGCCGTGCGTTTTCATCGCCTCAGACATCTTGCGAAGTGCGGGAATATCGTTGTCTTCCCATAGTCTTAGCTCAATGAAGGGAGTGATTTCCGAGGTGTGGTGCATCTCGCACTGCTCGGTAAATATCACCCCCCAGCCGCCTTCCGCTTTCACCCCCCGCATAGCCGCAACAGCCGATGGATCGCGGTATCCTCCGCCATTGCAGTGCGGCACCTGGTAGAACCGGTTTTTCGCTGTCAGCGGCCCGATCCTGACCGGCTCGAACAGCACATCGTATCGTGCATCCCTGCTCATCACTCACCCGCCCTTGCAGTTGGTCAGGTGAAAGCCTGCCAAATCGCGTCCACCCGATAAAGCACCGAATTCCGTGCCCTCATGCGGAAATACCGCCCAACGGGACAGATGTCCCGCAAATGGTATTGTGCCGCGCAAGCCACCGTCGCATTATCGCGCCACCAACAACAAGCAAGGCTGCGGCAACAGCAGCCACAACCTGAAAGGAGAGGACGCTCATGAGCATCGCGAGGCGCACACTGCTTGCCGGCATCGCCCTGGCAGCCGCAGCATCGGTGGCCACGGCCCACGGGCCCACACGGCAGAAACACACTGAAACCGTCGAAATCGACGCCCCGGCCGCAAAGGTCTGGGAGCGCATCGGCAATTTCCAGGACATGTCGTGGCACCCCGCTGTGAAGAAGACCGAAGGCAAGGGCGGCAACGATATCGACGCGACCCGCGTCCTCTACCTTGATGACGAAGGCAAGGCGACCATCGCCGAAGTGCTCTACAAATACTCGAACGAGAAGATGAGCTACTCGTATCGCATCACCGCAGTGGACGTGAAAGTGCTGCCGGTCACCAACTACTCGTCTCACCTGACCGTCAAGCCGATGGGCGACAACAAGTCGATGGTGGAATGGCGCGGCGCGTTCTATCGCGGCTACCCCAACAATGACCCGCCGCCGGAACTCAACGAGGAAGCCGCCATCAAGGCCGTCAGTGGTGTCTATCGCGCCGGTCTCGACCACCTCAAGCAGGAGATTGAAAAAGGCGGAAGCTGATCCGGTGATGCAGCGTAGGTGGCTGCCGGACGCACTTGCTGTCCTGGCCTTATCTGCAAGTCTGCTGACGGGGGCGGCCACCGCCCTCGCCGGCTCGCTTGCGCTGGTCACCAACCAGTCAGACGAGACAGTGTCGTTCGTAACGCTGCCAGACCTCAAGGTGACCGGCACGGTCAAGGTCGGCGGCAAGCCGGCGGGG
>JAWVYF010000022.1:0-18651 GCA_033722845.1 Anderseniella sp.
CAAAATGGTGCCAAATTCCCTTCGTTGCGACACGTTCGGTTGACGCTCGCTTAACCATGCAAAAAGGAAAGCGGCACACACCCCCATCACCTTCGAAAAGTTGCCCCCTGCGTGAGCCTCTAAGTCCCCCGTAAAGACAGTCAGGGGTGCTTCCAATGGCAGCTGCAGGTCATGGCCTGCAGCCACATGATCAGTAGTAGGCCTTACTGGCCGAAGTGGTAGCGCAGACCAACCTTGACCTCGTGTGCATCAATGTCGTGCACAGTGATCGGACCAATGTTCGGTGCTGCAGCAATGTCGCTGCCCGACAGCGCGTCGCCCATGTTGATGTAGCGGTAGCCCACGTCCAGCTTCAGGTTGGGCGTGAGGTCATAGGCCAGGCCCATGCTGACGTGATAGGCGAAGTCCCAGTTGCTGCCATCGGCAGCACCAACGGGGAAGTTCAGGTCGGTGATCTGGTGGTAAGCTGCGCCAACACCGCCACCGACATACGGCGTGAAACCGCCATAGTTGGTGATGTCCCAGAAGCCGGACACGAAGATCGTGTGGCTGGTGATGTTTGCATCAAGGCTGTCGATGTACGGATCGGACAACGAAGACTTCAGGCGCGCGCCGCCGGTCACTTCGATACGCATCGAGTCCGATACCTGACAGCCTGCACCGCCTTCGATGAAGCCCGTGGTCGCGATCTCTTCGTTGATGGCCTGTGAGTAACCGGTGGTCACGCCATCAGAAAACCCCAGCCCCGGATCGTAGCCGAGCACCTGTGCCTGGTCGACATTGGCCTGATCGTACAGCGTGGCACCGCCGTCCACCCGCAGGTAGACGCAATTGCTCATGCCGCTGAACCCTTCGCCGGGCAACTGACCATCGTAGTCAGCTGCAAGGCCCGGCGTGGCAACACTCATCCCCAGCGCTGCAAGACACACCTTAACCAGCGTGCGACCTGTCATCTCAACTCTCCATCCACTCATGGGCACCGGCGCGGCAACTGTCTTGCCCGTCTGGTGCGCGTTGTACTCGCCGTCCGGCCGCCACTGCCCCTGTTGATAGGGGCGCATTACGCCGTCCGGAATTCACCGTTGATGGAGATCATTAACCAAACCGCTTAAGAAGCTCTTAAGCACGTTTGCATTTTTTCGGTGAACCTTGCACCGACCATGAAAAAGCCCGGCAACCTGAGGGCAACCGGGCTTTGCAATTGTCTGACTGAGAATGCGTCTACGCTGCCGAGCGTTCGACCTCGGCGCAAATATCATCCACCACCGAGTTGACCAGATCGGCATTGTCGCCTTCGGCCATGACGCGGATCAGGGGTTCCGTACCGGATTTGCGTATAACCAGCCGGCCCGAGTTGCCGAGCTTCTCCTGAGCTGCCGCGATGGCCTTCTTGACCGCGTCGGTTTCAAGTGGTTGCCCACCAGCATAACGCACGTTCTTCAGCACCTGCGGAACGGGATCGAACATGCTGCAGATTTCGCTGACGGTCTGGCCGCTCTGTACCAGCACGGCAAGCACCTGCAGGGCTGCAATGAGACCGTCTCCCGTCGTGTTGAAGTCCGACAGCACCACGTGACCGGACTGCTCGCCGCCCACATTGTAGCCCTGGTTGCGCATCGCCTCGACCACATAACGGTCACCAACCTTGGTGCGCTCCAGCCGCAGCTTCTGCGAGGCAAGCAAACGCTCAAGCCCGAGGTTGGACATCACCGTCGCGACCAGGCCGTCACCGCGCAGGATGCCGCGCTTGTGCCACGAGGTCGCGATCAGGGCCATCACCTGGTCGCCATCGACCACGTTGCCCTTCTCGTCCACCAGGATGCAGCGGTCAGCATCGCCATCCAGCGATATGCCAATGTCGGCGCGCATCTTGCGCACCTGCTGGGCAACCTTTTGCGGGTGGGTGGAGCCACACTCGGCATTGATGTTGAAGCCGTTTGGCTCAACCCCGATCGGGATCACCTCTGCGCCCAGTTCCCACAGCGCGGTCGGCGCGACCTGATAGGACGCTCCGTTGGCGCAATCGATCACGATGCGCAGGCCATCCAGCGTCAGGTCTTTCGGGAACGATGACTTGACGAACTCGATATAGCGGGCCTGGGCATCCTCGATCCGCTTGGCGCGGCCAATGCTTTCCGGCCCGGCCAGCTTGATGTGTTCAGGTGCTTTTACGAGCTTCTCGATCTCGTATTCCTGATCATCCGACAGCTTGTATCCGTCTGGCCCGAAAATCTTGATGCCATTGTCGTGGTAGGGGTTGTGCGAGGCGGAAATCATGACACCAAGGTCGGCGCGCATGGAGCGGGTCAGCATGGCCACAGCCGGCGTCGGCACGGGACCGAACAGGAAAACGTCCATGCCGGTTGCCAGGAACCCTGCCGTCAGCGCCTGCTCGACCATGTAGCCGGACAGCCGGGTGTCCTTGCCGATCACCACGCGATGGCGATGGTTGCCGCGCCGGTACAACGCTCCGGTTGCCATGCCAATCTTGAGAACCGTGTCGGCAGACATCGGAAACTTGTTGGCGGTGCCACGCACACCATCGGTGCCGAAAAACTTGTCTGACATTTCCGTATTCCCCATCAAGCCTGACATACTGCCAAATCGCGCCCACTGTGCGCCAATCTGGCTAATCTTGCGTTAAACCCTGAGATCAGCCTGTCAAGTCCGACAATCCAGCGGCCGCTCGCCACAACCTTGCTGCATGCACGGTCTCGCGCACATCATGCACCCGGACAATCTGCACACCGCACATGATGCCGTGCAACGCCGCCGTGGCAGAGCCAGCTTGCCGGCGTGCAGCCACCTTCTCGCCTGTGACCGCGCCGATGAAACCTTTTCGCGATGCGCCCAGCAGCACAGGAATGCCAAGACCATGAAACAGCGCCACGCCCTGCAACAGATCGAGATTGTGCTGGAACGTCTTGCCAAAGCCGATACCCGGATCGGCAATGATCTGACTGCGTGAAATGCCTGCCTTGGCAACCTCGTCCACCCGCGCCTCCAGCCAATCGTAGACGTCGAGCAGAACATTTTCATAGCGCGGGTCATCCTGCATCGTCTTGGGGTCGCCCTGGGCGTGCATGAGACAAACCGGCAGACCCGTTTTCACCGCCGCAGGCAACGCATTGGGCTCATAAGTCAGTGCGCTCACATCGTTGATCAGCTGCGCGCCAGCCTCTGCCGCGCGCGCCATGATGGATGCCTTGCGGGTATCGCAGGACACAACCAACCCGTCCGCCACCAGCGCATTGATCACCGGTGCGATGCGCCGCCACTCCTCGTCTTCAGTTACGGCATCAGATCCGGGCCGGGTCGACTCGCCGCCCACGTCCAGCAGGCTCGCGCCGTCTGCGGCCATGGCGCGGGCATTGGCAATGGCGGTGTCAGCTTCAGCATTCACGCCACCGTCCGAGAAACTGTCTGGCGTGGTGTTGACGATGCCCATGACCTGCGGGGTGCTCATGGACAAACCGCAGATCGCTTCGCGCGGTGCGCTCAACCGGTTCACCCACGAACTGACGTCTGCATCCTGCGAGGCTTTGAGCGCCTGCACCTTGCGCACACGCCAGCTGGCGCCCCTGTCTTCACTGACACTGGCTGCAGTCCACGCAATGCCCGGCTGGCCGGCCAGCGGCAGTCCCGCGCCCTGCTCAACGGCAGCGCCAGCATCGGGTCCATAGACCAGCCCCAACGGCCTTATGTATAGCTCGCCCATCCCAAGCTGCCCCGCACGGTTGATTCAAAAAGAAAACAGCCGGACCTCCATGAAAGGCCCGGCCTGTCGTTTGCTGTTATCTCGCCAATGTAAGGCTTGATCAAGCCTGCGGCTGAGGCTCCATCTCACCGGACCCCTCGTCACCCTTCTTCTTTTTGGTGACAGGCACCGACGAGCCCGGCTTGGCCTTAGGCTTGGTGTCCTCATCATCGTCGCGCGACGGTGGCTTGCCGTTGAGCAGATCAGTGATTTCCTCGCCCGACAGCGTTTCGAACTCCAAAAGCCCCTGAGCCAGCACTTCCAGATCCTTCTCCTTCTTGGTCAGGATCGTCTTGGCTGTCTTGTAGGCCTCATCGACCAGGCGCTTGATTTCGGCGTCAATCTTCTGGGCTGTCTCTTCGGAAATGTTCTGCTGGCGCGCCACGGAATGGCCGAGGAACACCTCTTCCTGGTTGTCTCCGTAAGACACCAGGCCAAGTTCCTTGGAATACCCCCACTGGGTCACCATCGCGCGGGCCAGCTTGGTGGCCTGATCGATGTCCGACTGCGCACCGGAGGTCACGTTCTCAGGCCCGAAGATGATCTCTTCTGCGACGCGTCCACCCATCATGATGGCGAGCCGCGACGTCATCTGCTTGAATTTCATGGAGTAGCGGTCGCCTTCAGGCAGCTGCATCACCATGCCCAGCGCACGGCCGCGCGGAATGATCGTTGCCTTGTGCACGGGGTCAGCCGCCGGCACGTTCATGGCAACGATGGCGTGGCCGCCCTCGTGATAGGCGGTCAGGCGTTTTTCTTCCTCGTTCATGGCCATGGAGCGGCGCTCGGCCCCCATCATGACCTTGTCCTTGGCATCCTCGAAGTCGGTCTGTGTTACCAGCCGGCGCGACCGGCGGGCAGCCAGCAGAGCCGCCTCGTTGACCAGGTTGGCAAGGTCGGCACCGGAGAAGCCCGGCGTACCGCGCGCAATGGTCTTGGCGTTGACATCGGGTGCCAACGGCACGTTGCGCATGTGCACCTTGAGGATCTTCTCGCGGCCCTTCACATCAGGGTTCGGCACCACGATCTGGCGGTCAAAGCGGCCCGGGCGCAGCAGCGCCGGATCCAGTACGTCCGGACGGTTGGTGGCTGCAATCAGGATCACGCCTTCATTTGCCTCAAAGCCATCCATTTCCACCAGCAGCTGGTTGAGGGTTTGCTCGCGCTCATCGTTGCCGCCGCCAAGGCCCGCACCGCGGTGCCGGCCCACGGCGTCGATCTCGTCGATGAAGATGATGCACGGGGCATTCTTCTTGGCCTGCTCGAACATGTCGCGCACGCGGCTTGCGCCCACGCCCACGAACATCTCCACGAAGTCGGAACCGGAAATGGTGAAGAACGGTACGTTCGCCTCGCCCGCGATGGCGCGCGCCAGCAGCGTCTTGCCGGTACCGGGAGGGCCGACCAGCAGCGCACCCTTGGGGATTTTGCCGCCCAGCCGCTGGAACTTGTGCGGATCACGCAGGAACTCCACAACCTCCTGCAAGTCTTCCTTGGCCTCGTCCACGCCGGCCACGTCGGAGAACATCACCCGACCGTGCCGCTCTGTCAGCAGCTTTGCCTTCGACTTGCCGAAGCCCATCGCCTTGCCGGAACCGGCCTGCATCTGGCGCATGAAGAAAATCCACACACCCAGCATCAGCAGGATCGGGAACCAGCTCAGCAGGAAGCTGGAGAAGCCGCCTTCGCTCTGCGTAGTCTCGGCACGAATGTTCACGCCCTTGTCACGCAGAATGGTGATCAGGTTGGGATCTGCCGGTGCCGTGGTGCGGAATTTCTCGCTTTCGCTCGTCACCCCGGTGATCTGATCACCGGCAATGGTTACGGACTTGATCGAGCCGCTTTGAACATCGGCGATGAAGTCAGAATAGCTCTTTTCTGTCGAGCGGGTCTGTTGACCCGGCTGCTGAAACAGGTTGAACAAGGCAAACATCAGCATCGCGATGATCACCCAGACAGCAAAATTGCGGAAATTTCCCACGAAACTAGCGTCCTTTCAGGATATCCTCGGGCAGTTCGGCCAGTCCGGCATCAGCGCCAGCTTTCCACCCACAGACAGATTTGCAGCTAACATAGGTACGTCTTGGCGGGTTGCCAAGGTGAACTCGCGTCACATGTTTAAGTTTCACTAGTCATCGTGGCGGACCATTGCCGCCTCAATAAGGCGGAAAGTGACGGGAGCCTCATCAACGGGCGTGAACTTGCCGGTCTTGCAGGAGACAACCGGCAGGCCTTGCCAGATGAAATCAGGGATGTCTTTCGGCCTCTCCACCCCCTTGCATGACTTCACCGGCATCACGGTTGCAGGCAGCAAGTTAGCCGGAACGGTGATCTCGTAGCGATGGTCCCAGATGATGCCAGTCTTGTCATTCACCTCAAGCGGGACATCATCAACGCGGCTATCCTCCCGGCCCACGATAATTGTCTTTGCCCGGCGGGCGAACCGGCAGCCGCCAAAGGTGGTCGCGCGAGCTTTTTCCATGATCATCCAGTCGCATACCCGCTCAGCCCCCGACAGGCTGAGTTCCTGCCCGCCGCCAAACATGCGAGCCAGCTGCATGATAGCCCTGACCTGCAACTCCGCCGGCGCAGCGAACCATCTTTCAATCGATATGCTGGCAAAGCTGTTGAGTTCGACGCTGACGGCAACCTTCATCAATCCCTGTGTGGCTATTTCCAGGGCATGTTGTGCGCGCCCAAGCCGATTGGCGCTCAGCGCAATCGCCTCGCGGCCCACCCCGACCTGCGCCAGCACGTCCAACGCCTTGCGCACCCGCACCCGCTCATGGGCCATGTTCTCGTTGGTCGGGTCATCGATCCAGGGCACGCCCGCATCACGCAATGTCGCTCGCAGCCGTTCTCTCGAGATTTCCAGCAACGGCCGCACCAGGGACACACCGTCACGCCGGGATGAAAGTTCCATACCCGACAGCCCATCCACGCCAGACCCGCGGGCCAGCCGCATCAACACCGTCTCTGCCTGATCGTCTTGCGTGTGCGCGGTCACCACCATGGCCTTGAGCTTCCGGGCGAGATCAAACAACAGCTGATATCTCGCATCGCGCGCCGCCGCCGGAATGCCGGTCTCCGGGTGTGGCCCGTCCCATTTCAACGACTGCGCCTTGAGGCCAAGCTTTCCAGCCTCGCTGACAACAAAGCGCGCTTCATCTGCCGCCTCTGGCCGCAACCCGTGATCCACGACCGCGACATGCAGCGTGCCCGTCCAGCCGCTCTCGCGCGCCCAGCGAGAAGCCAGCCACATCAGCGCCATCGAGTCGGACCCGCCTGACACCGCCAGCAGCAGGCAGTCACACTCTTCAACGGTTGAAAACAGCCGCCCGGCCTCTTCAACCGAGACCGGAGCGGACTCAGTTGCAGCCGGCACGCTGCATTTCTTTGAGCGAGGCATTGCGCACAGCGGCCTCCTTGGCGAACTTCTTGTTCACCTCGCCAAACGTTGCACAGGCTTGCTTCTTCTGGCCCAGCTTGTCGAGCGACATGGCCAGCTTGAGCAGGCTTTCGCCACGCTTGTCGCCCTGGGGGTAGTTCTGATAGCCGGACAGATAGCTTTGAGCAGCCTGCTTGTACTGGCCCTGCGCATAATACGCTTCGCCAAGGAAGAACTGCGCATCATCGGCGAGCTCATGGTCCTTGTTTTTCAGGATGAACGTCTTGAAGCCGGAAACGGCACCCGTGAAATCACGCGAGGTGTAGCTCGACTTCGCCTGCAGGAACATGCGTCCCGCAGCATCATCCACCGCCCCGCCGGCAACGCTTCCGCCTGCCGCCAGGTTGCTGCCGCCGGTCGAACCGTCCAGCAGGGCCGTCTCCACTTTCTCAGGCGCAAGCGATGTGCCGGACCCGCCTTCAGCAATGATCGGCCTGCCTTCAGCGTCAAACGCCGGCTCCTGCACCGGCTGCGGCTGGTAAGCCTGCGGACCTGACTGCAACTGATATTGCGGCTGGCCTTGCTGGGCCTGCACCTGCCCGCCTGCGGTGGGCGGCGGCGGCAGGGCGTTTGACTGGACACCCTGCACCTGACGCGGCTGGAAGGTTTGCTGCGGCAAGCCTTGCGGCTGAACAGGTTGCACCGGTTGCGGCGCGGCATACTGTTGTTGCACCTGCGGTTGCGGCACCACAGGCGGCGGCGATGGCTGATAGGGCTGAGCCTGATCATCGCGCAGAACCAGCGTGCCAAGTGTTTGCGGACCGGTTGCCAGCCCACCGCGCGGCAGCTGGCCCGTGCTGCCCGAGCCCTGACCGTCAATGGTTACGGTCTGCTGCATCTGCCCGTAGTTCGGGTTTGGCGCGACCTGACCCTGGTTCCATTGCTGCGGCTGCTGCTGCGGTGAAATCACCGAAGCCGTGCGGCGATTGCGGAACAACAGCCCCTGCCGCTCAAGCTCACGCAGACGGTTCAGCTCACGCTGCATCTCGATCATCTGCTGCTGCATGGCGTTGACCTGCGCTGCAAGCTGGCCGAGCTGCTGTTCGATGCGGGCGTTGCTGCCACCACCAGCGCCACCGCCGCCAGAGCGCACTTCATGCTCCAGCCGGATGATGCGGTCATACAGCGCATTCCACTGATCGGACTGTGCCTTGGCTGGCGCACCCGGCACTGCAGCCAGCATCAACAGCGATACAGCCAGTCCCCCGTGCAGAGGCTTGAGCCTGGTTAGAGCTTTCATGAGCATTATCCCCGTTCAACCTGTCCCGGCCATCGGCCACCGAGCGCCAGCATTTGCTGCACCTGTCTTACAGGTATCGCACTGATTTCTCAATTCAAGTGAGCCTGAACCGAAAATCCGGCGAAACCTCGACAGCGCCCTGCAAAAGCAAAGCCCCCGCAAACGGGCTTGCGCCTGCTTGCGAGGACCTCAGCAATGGTAACGGTTGGCTTGTGGCCTAGCCCGGCTGCGCACCACCGGTGATAACGGTGACCGACCGGCGGTTCTGCGCCCAGCACGATTCAGCATCACACAGCGCCACCGGGCGCTCCTTGCCATAGGCCAGCGTGGCGATACGGCTGGCGTTCACGCCCTGCGAAATCAGGAACTCGCGCGTGGCCGTGGCACGGCGCGCAGAAAGCGCGATGTTGTATTCACGCGTGCCGCGCTCGTCGGCATGACCTTCGACCTGAATGCTCACGCCCGGATACTGATTGAGCCACTCCGCCTGACGGCGAAGCGTTTCCATGCCTTCCGGCGTCAGCGTCGTCTGGTCAACCAGGAAGTACACCCGGTCGCCCACATTGACGATGAAATCACGTTCAGACCCCGGTGCAACAGACGTAGCCGAGTTCGGCCCGTTCTGCGACAGCAGGTCAGGTTTCTCACTTTTTGAACACCCGGCCAGAACAATCATTCCAGCCAGCGCCAGCGCCAGTTTGCTGCCAGCAAAAACACGCAACATGTCATCCCACTCCTTGTGGCGTCATTTGTTCGCCCGCCTCACACAGCACCAGTCCCACCCCGGCTTATCATTCTGTGTCAGCGGAAATTTTGTTGCAGGCCTCTCGGCCCTTGTGATGGCAGCATTATGACGGTGCTGCCGTTCGTCTCCTGTTTGCGGCCCGCCTTTACTTGAGCAATGGCGACCAAGCCGGGTCGGAGGCAAAGGTTTGCGTTGGCACGGGCCGCTCGTTGTAGCCCGTCAGATCAACCGAAAACAGTTTCGGCCCGCCATTCTGCCCGCCCGACTCACGGAAGAACATGATCACCCGGCCATTCGGAGACCATGTCGGACCCTCATTATGAAAACCTTCGGTTAATATTCTCTCACCAGACCCGTCCGGACGCATCACGCCGATCGAGAATCGTCCGCCCGAGAAGCGGGTGAAGGCGATATTGTCACCACGCGGCGACCAGACCGGCGTTGAGTAACGGCCCTTGCCGAAAGAAATGCGCTGCTGGCCTGACCCGTCGGAATTCATCACGTAAATCTGCTGCCCGCCGTCCCGGTCGCTTTCAAACACGATCTGGCGTCCGTCAGGAGAATAGGACGGCGCAGTATCAATGGCTGCGGTATTGGTCAGCTGGCGCAGTTGCCGGGTGCGCAGGTCCATTTCGTAAATGTTGGCATTGCCGCCTTCCTGCAGGCTCATGATGACCCGCTGGCCGTCCGGCGAAAAGCGTGGGCTGAAGCTCATGTTGGGAAACTCGCCGACCACTTCGCGCTGGCGGGTATCGATATTGTACAGGTAAACCCGCGGCCGGCCTCCGGCATAGGACATGTAGGTAATTTCCTGCGAGGTCGGCGAGAAGCGCGGCGTCAGCACAAGGTCGGCGCCGTTGGTCAACGGGCGCTTGTTGAAGCCGTCCTGATCCATAACGGTCAGCACCTTCTTGCGCTTGTCCTTCGGGCCGCTCTCGGCAATGTAGACGATGCGACTGTCGAAATAGCCGTCCTCGCCCGTCATCGCCTTGTAGATAGCGTCGGAGATAAGGTGGCCGATACGCCGCCAGTTGCGTTCCGATGTCACGAACTGAAGACCGACGATCTGGTTCTGGCCATACACGTCCCACAGCCGGAAGTCCGCCCGGATGCGCCCGTCGCCCAAAACGGCGGCCTGGCCCGTTACCAGTGCACGCGCCTGAATGGTCTGCCAGTTGACGAACTGTGGTGCGGCATTGAAGTCCGTCACCTGCTCAAGGTACGAATTCTGCGGCAGCGGACGGAACAGTCCCGAGCGCTCAAGATTGTTGCCAATGATGGTGGTGATGTCGATGCCATATTGCTGGGACTTCGGATCAGCCCCGGTGAAGTTCGGAAGCGCAATCGGGATCGGATCAACCTGGCCCTTGTTGATGTCCACTTCGAGCACGGCATGAGCCGGCACAACCAGCATCAGCCATGCCATCATGCCAAAAGCCAACCGCTTGACCAGGCCTGCCATTGCCCCGTCGCCCAAACCCAGTGCGCTCATTGCCACCCCCCCGCGTCAATTCAGTCCGACCATCACGGACGGATCGAAGTTCATTCTGATGTCAGCCCACAAGTGGTGGGTTTCCTTGGGCATTCTGTCGTATGGCTGGCACTGGATCAATGCCGCCATGGCAGAACTTGCAGCCGCAGCAGCCGCCGGATGGCTGGTTGTGCGCTCGACGTACGGCTGGCCGACAATGCGCCCGTCAATATCCAGCTGGAAGCGCAGAGTGACCACCAGCTTGCCGGCATCGCGCGCGCCTGCTGGAATGGACCAACACTGGCCAACCCGCTGACGCAGCCAGTCGAGTGCGGTGGCCGTCACCTGCTCGTCATTGCCGGTCAGATTCTGATTGCCAACAAGCGGCGTGCCGGTTTCGGTCTGGTCGCTGGGCGCGGCCTTTTCTTCGTCAGTCTTGTTCAGCAATGCAGCAATGTCGTCCAGCTTGAATTCGTCCTGCTTCTTCTGCTTCTCCACCTTCTTTGGTGGTGTTGGCTTGAGGCGCGGCTTTGGCACGGCGCGGGCCTGCTGCTGCTGATCCTCAGGCTTGGGATCAGGCGAGACGTCCTGGGTCTGCTTGATCAGCTCTTCAAGCGGCTTCGGGTCAGGTTGGGTTTCGGCGGGCTTTGGTGGCTCAGGCTTTGGCTCCGGCTTTGCTTCAGGCTGGGCCTGCGGTTCGCGTGCGGCCTGCTTGATTTCCTTGGCCGGCTTCGGCGTCGGCTTGTCGATCTTCTTCTCGACCTTCTGAACCTTCGGCGCTTCGTCCGGCTTGCGCTCGGTTTCTACAGGCTCGGTGGTCTGGTTCGCGCGCTTGGCAACGTCCTGGAAATCCTCGATGTTGACGGCAATCGGCGGCGGCTCGGAAATCTTGTGTTCGCTGGGGTTCGGCAGCGCGACGAGGCCGAACAGCAGGATCGCGGCGTGAACCGCGAACGACACCAGCAAACTCCAGTTGATTTTCACGCTCGTCAGGGTCTCCCGCCCTTGTACCGTCAGTTTTTCGGGTTGCTCAGAAGGTCGATGCGTCTGAAGCCTGCCCCGTTCAGCTCTCCGATGACCTGCATTACCAGACCATAATTGACGCCCTGGTCGCCGCGCACCCGTACCCGCTGGTCCTTGGTGTCGGCTTCGGATTGCCGTGACTGTGCAATGGCTGCCAATTTTGACGCCAGTGTGTCCAGGTCAACCTCGCCATCACCAATGTACACCTTGCCTTCGGCATCCACGGTAATGGTGATCGGATCTTCCTTCTCGCCCGGCGTCTGCTCGGCCTTGGTTTCGGGCAGGTCAATCGGCACGGATACGTTCAGCAAAGGTGCCGCCACCATGAACACGATCAGCAGCACCAGCATGACGTCCACGAACGGCGTCACGTTGATCTCGCTCATCGGTGCAAAGCTGGAGGCACGCCGGCGCGAACCGCGTCTGCCGCCTGCTCCGCCCCCGCCTGCTACGCCTGCTCCCATGACCCGCGATCCTTACATCCGCTCATCGAGCTGGCGCGAAATAATTGCGCTGAATTCATCAGCAAAGTTCTCGAGTTTTGCTGCAATCTTGCCGATATCTGAGGAGAACTTGTTATAGAACATGACCGCTGGAATGGCTGCTATCAGGCCCAGGGCGGTAGCAAAAAGTGCTTCTGCCAGGCCCGGCGCCACCACCGCGAGGTTGGTGTTCTTCGAAATGCCAATGGCGCGAAACGAGTTCATGATGCCCCAAACCGTGCCAAAAAGGCCGATAAACGGTGCCGTTGAGCCGACAGTCGCCAGCACCAGCAAACGCTGCTCCAGCTTCGACATCTCCTTCTGCAACTGCACATCCATGACCTTGTTGATGCGCATCTGCACACCGGCAAATCCGGCCCGCATGGCCGAATCCTGCGAGCGCTTCCACTCGCGCATCGCCGCCATGAACAGCGTCGCCATGCCCTTGTTCGTGCGCGGGCCCAGCGTCAGGTAGAGGTCTTCCAGCGACTGCCCCGACCAGAACATCTGCTCGAATTTTTCGATGGAACGGTGCATCTTGCGCACCGCCATGTATTTCTCGAATACGATGGCCCAGCAGATAATGGATGCAACGACAAGGCCGATCATCACGATCTTGACGACCGGCGATGCAATCCAGAACAGGTGCAGCAGCCCGAACTGGTCTGCCTGTGCTGCAACATCCCCCACCTGAACTTCCATGATCAGCCTTGTCCTTGATTCCCTGCCGTCACGCGGCGCGGGCAAGCAAAACCCGGTTTGTTTGTCGAAACTGCGGCATGCCGGCAGCCTTGCCGCCGGGCACAATCTCCCATGCCACTTGACTCCGGTTTGGTTAACGGAAGGTTACTTCTTGCACCAGACAAGATCTCAAGCGCCGGAAATACGCTCCAGCAGCCCGGACGGAATGCGCTGCGGCCGGCCCTGGGCGTTGACCATGGCGAGCGTCACCCGGGCGCGGAACAACACATCACCACCGCGCAGCACCGACTGCTCAAGCACGAATTTTGCGCGGGCCTGCTCAAAAAGCCGGGTCTGCACGGTCACGATGTCATCAATCACTGCCGCACCCAGAAAATCGCAATCCATGTGCCGCACGATGAAGTAGAGGTCATCTGCCGCCAGTGCAGTGTGTTCGATGCCTGCACACTTCAGCGTTTCCGACCGTCCGCGCTCGCAGAACTTCAGGTAGTTGGCGTGGTACACCCGGCCCGAATGATCCGTGTCCTCGTAGTAGACCCGGATGTCGAGGCGATGGACGCCGTCCTTGAGGGTGCCGGTCAGGCTCACGCCGCTCACTCCCCATCGTCCCGGAACAACTCCTCCTGCCGGCTGGCAAGGGTATCCGGCGTTGCCAGCCCCATGTGCCGGAACGCATGAACGGTGAGGATGCGCCCGCGCGGCGTGCGGTTCACGAAACCCTGCTGGATCAGGTAGGGCTCGATGATCTCTTCAATGGCATCGCGCGGTTCGGACAGCGAAGCCGCAATCGTCTCGATGCCCACCGGCCCGCCGCCAAAATTTACCGCGATGCACTTCAGGTAGCGATGGTCCAGCGCATCCAGGCCCAGCGAGTCCACCTCCAGCCGGGTCAGCGCCTTGTCGGCCTGTGCCTTGTCCACCTGCACTGCGCCATCGACGGAGGCAAAGTCCCGCACCCGGCGAAGCAGCCGTCCGGCAATGCGGGGCGTGCCGCGCGCGCGCCGCGCAATTTCCAATGCGCCATCATCCGTCATGGCAAGGCCCAGTACCCGCGCACCGCGCGTCACGATGTCGAGTAGCTCGTCTTCCTCGTAGAAGTTCAGCCGCACCGGAATCCCGAACCGGTCGCGCAGCGGCGTGGTGAGCAAGCCCGTCCGGGTGGTCGCGCCCACCAGCGTGAACTTGGCGAGGTCAATGCGAACCGAACGCGCCGCCGGGCCTTCGCCAATGATCAGGTCGAGCTGGAAGTCCTCCATCGCCGGGTAGAGCACTTCTTCCACGTGCGGGTTGAGCCGGTGAATCTCGTCGATGAACAGCACGTCGCGCTCTTCGAGATTGGTCAGCAGTGCGGCCAGATCGCCCGCCTTGGCGATAACCGGCCCGGAGGTGGCCTTGAAGTTGACGCCCAGCTCGCGCGCCACGATCTGCGCCAGCGTTGTCTTGCCAAGGCCAGGCGGGCCGGCGAACAGCACATGGTCGAGCGCCTCGCCGCGCTGGCGCGCAGCTTCGATGAACACTCGCAGGTTTGCCTTGGCCTGCCGCTGGCCGATGAACTCTTCCAGCACCTGCGGACGCAAGTGCTGGTCAAACTCATCCTCGCCGCGCGGGCTTGCTGCTACCAGCCGGTCATCGCTCATCGCGCCAGCTCCTTCAGGCCCAGCCGGATCAGCGTTTCGGTGGCGGCGTCCTCACCCGCTTCCCGCATGGCGGCAGATACCGCCGCGCCCGCCTGTGACTGTCCATAGCCAAGGTTGACCAGCGCCGAGACGGCTTCCGCTGCCGCCGTGGGACGTGGCGCATCCAGCGCGCCAGACACCGCCGCGAGAGCCGGGTCCGCCCCGGTAAACGCCGGCGCCTTGTCCTTCAACTCCGTGACAATGCGCTGGGCAAGCTTTGGCCCCACGCCATTGGCCCGGCCAACCATCGCCTTGTCTCCAAGGGCAATGGCGTTGGTCAGCTCATTTGCATCCAGTGTGGACAGGATGGCCAGCGCCACCTTGGTGCCCACGCCCTGCACATTATCAAGCAGGCGGAACCAGCCGCGCTCGGCTTCCGTTGCAAAGCCCACCAGCCGGATCGAGTTTTCCGATACCAGCATCTCGGTGTGGATCACCGCCGCCTCGCCCTTCGAGGGCAACGCCGCCAGCGTCTTCGTTGAACAGGCCACGTGATAGCCCACCCCGCCCACATCGATTATGACGTGATCATCGCCATACTCGTCGATGATACCTTTCAGCCGCCCGATCATCCCGCCGCCCTCAATGCGGCAGCCAGCGAAGCTGTACCCCGGTGCTGGGCATGACAAATGGCGATGGCCAGCGCATCGGCCGAGTCTGCCGAGTTTGGCGTGGCCTTCGGCAGGAGGATTTTCACCATCGCCTGGATCTGCTGCTTCTCGGCATGGCCCGACCCCACCACCGTCTTCTTGACCAGGTTGGGCGCATATTCCGCCACCCCCAAACCTGCCTGCGCCGGCACCAGCAGGCATACGCCGCGCGCCTGCCCCAGCTTCAACGTTGCGCGGGCATCCTTGTTGACGAATGTCTCTTCGACTGCTGCCTCGTCCGGCTGAAACGCACCGATCACCTCGCGCAGTTGGTCGTGCAACTGGCACAGCCGCTCTGCAAGTGAAGCATTGGCGTCCGACTTGATGGTGCCGTCTGCGACATAGGTGAGGCGCGTACCCTGCGCGCCGATGATGCCCCAGCCGGTATGCCGAAGCCCCGGATCGATGCCGATAATTCGAATCGTTTCGCTCATGGGCCAAGACACTATGGCTGAGGGCCGCTCGTGTCACGCGCTGCCGATTGATTGACGCCCAGGTCAAAATAATTGACGGTGGATATTATCTGAACGGAAAACCGGTCGACGTGGGCCAAGGACATATGCGGCAATGGAAGCACTGGCTATTGACGAACGGCTCTTCGACTGGGTTGGCATGTTGGGCGTGGCGCTGTACCTCGGGTCGTATGCCGCCTTGCAAACCGGTTTCCTGCGCGGTCAGGGCTACCTGTACCCAGCCATCAACATGGCTGCAGCAGGGTGCGTGCTGATAAGCCTGGCCAACAGCTTCAACCTGTCGTCCGCCATCATCCAGATATCGTGGATTGCGATTTCCATCGTCGGCATCGCGCGGATGTACTACGTGCAGTCCCGGCTAACCTTTACCGACAATGAACTGGTGTTCATGGGCGACGTCCTGTCCGGCCTTCCCCGCGAGCGCGCCCGGCGCCTGCTGGATACCGGCCTGTGGATGAACGCTTCACCCGGCACCGTGCTCACCGTACAGGGCAAGCCGGTGGACGACCTGATCTACATCGCCTCCGGCCAGGCCACCGTCACGGTCAATGGCAAGGACGTTGCAATTGTCGGGCGCGGTGCGGTAATCGGCGAGGTGACCTACCGGACCGGTCAGCCGGCAACGGCCACTGTGACAGTCTCCACCAATACCGTGTTACTGCGGTTTGAGGTGACTGCCTTGCGGGCCTTTGTCGTCCGCAATCCAGACATCGGGTCGGCGCTGGAACAGAACCTCGCCAATCACCTGCGCGCCAAGCTGACTTCGATGAACGCGGATCGCGCAACTGCGGCTGAGTAATTTTCAGGCCATCAGGGTCTGCCCATCAAGCAGTTGCCCTTGCATCCACTGCGCGAACGCCTCAGCCATATGGACAGCCGGTCCCTCACGGGTGACACGGATGTAGTAGTTCCAGCGGCTTGGGATGGACAACGAGAACGGCCGTACCAGGTGCCCAGCCTCTAGTGCCGCCTGCGCGGTCAGCGAATCTCCCAGCGCCACACCCTGCCCCGCTGCTGCGGCCAGCTGCACCATCGGCATGTCGGAGAACACCGGCCCTGCTCCCGCATCGACAGACGCCGCACCTGCCGCCTCCAGCCAGCGCTGCCAGTCTGCCTCGGTCACAAGATGCAAAAGTCGAAATCTGGACAGGTCCGATGCCTTGCGCAGCCCCGGCTCGGCCGACAGCATCGATGGTGCACACACCGGGAACAGCTTGACCCGCACCAGCAGTGCAGCCTTTCCGCGCATCGCCACATCATCCGAAAACGCCACCTGTACATCTGCAGCCTCTTCGCCCAGATCGCCCAGCAACCGGGCAGCTGATACCTTGAGCCGCACGTCCGGATACTGCGCATGAAATCCGCCAATCCGGTCCGCCAGCCACAATGAGGCAAATCCCGGCGGACAAACCACCTTGAGCTCACCCGCCATAGGCACACGCTCATGGCTGGCCGCATCCTTCAGGATGGCGAGAGCCCGGCGCGCCTCCAGCGCATAATGGCGCCCGCGCACGGTGAGCTTCTGTCCGCGCCCGTCAGGCTCGCTCAGCGCAAAACCGGCATCGCCCTCGAGCCGGCGCAAGATGTGACTGACGGCTGATCGCGTGAGGCCTATCTCATCGGCCACCGCCTGAGCGGTTCCAAGGCGCTCCAGCGCCTCGAGGGCCTGCATGGCCTTGATTGAAGGAAGTCTCTGCATGTCGCCATGATGGTGATGATTGACAAATATTCGTCAACAATAATGCCATCAAATTCACTTGTCCGGCAAAAATTGTCACCTCATGATAGGCGCAGTCGTGCCACTTCCCGTTGGAGACCTGCCATGGACGCCGAGTTTTCCCGCCGCAAACTTCTCGACCGTGACCAGCTGCGGGCCCTTTATGAGCGCTCAGATGCTCGCGGGCTGCTGCAGGCCGGCTCGCACATCGGCGCGGTGGCGCTGACCGGCTGGCTGCTGTGGCAGACCTGGGGCACATGGCTGGCCGTGCCTGCCTTCATGGTCCACGGCATTCTCCTGAACTTTCTATATGCCGGCCAGCACGAGCTGAGCCACGGCACCGTATTCAAGTCAAAGTGGCTGAACGAGTGGCTCGGCCGCGCGATCGGCTTTGCCATGCTGTACCCGCGGGACTTCGACAAGATTCAGCACTTCGCCCACCACCAGTACACCCAGAACTGGGACAAGGACGGCGAACTGGCGCGCGAGCCCTACACGTTGACCTCTTATCTGTTGTGGTTCTTCGGGCCGACATACTGGTATTCGCGCATCCGCCGCATCTTCCGCTTTGCCGCCGGCCTGGTTACGGAACCCTACATCTTCAAGGCGCAACATGACCTCGTCACCAAGGAGGCGCGGCTGCACCTGGCAGGCTATGCACTCCTTGCGGCGGCGTCGGTGTACTTCCAGTCCTGGGCGGCCGTAATGCTGTGGCTCGCGCCGATGATGACCATGAAGTTTGTACACCAGTTGCAGAACACCATTGAGCATCTGGGCCTCAGCCACGAGGACAACACGCTGGTCAACACACGTTCGACCGACACCAACCCGCTGATGAAGTGGATGTGCTGGCAGATGCAGTATCACACTGCCCACCACACGTGTCCGTCCGTGCCGTTCTGGAAACTGAAGGAGCTGAACGACGTGATTGAGGACAAGCTCGGCCACGAGGTGAACCGCATGGGCTACATCGAGTTCCAGATTGAACTGATCCGCAAGCTCTCCGGTGGCAAGTCGGAAGCCGACTATCCGATGAATGAGGTCTGGATCACCCGCCGCGCCAACGGCACTCTGGATCGCGTGGCATACGACTAGAGGCCATGGCCATCATGGGATGGCACTGGCAACCTGTGCCCCGGACACCGTTCCGGGGCCCAGCCTGGATCCCGGCACAAGGCTGGGAAACACAAAACCATCACTCCGAAAGGCCCATTCAGTGAGCTCCTCTGAAACGCGCCGTCCTCCCCTCAAGGTCTACCAGTCGCTG
>JAWVYF010000023.1:0-18480 GCA_033722845.1 Anderseniella sp.
AGATCGGCAACACCATCAGCGGCAGGTAGACGTAGGTCATGCCAAGCATGATGGCGAAGTTGGTGTACAGCATGTCGATGGGCTGATCGATCAGCCCCAACCACGTCAGCACCGTGTTGATCGTGCCTTGCGCGCGGATCAGCTCCATGATCGCAAACGTGCGGATCAACAGGTTGGTCCAGAAGGGAATGGTGAGGAGGAAGAGCCAGACATTGCGGCTGCTGGCGGGCCGCGTGGCGATGAAGTAGGCGGTCGGCAACCCGAGTATCAGGGCAGAGATCGTGGTCAGCAGCGACAGTGTTATGGAACGGCCAAAGATCCACAGGTGAGCATCAACGAAAGTCAGCTCTTCCGAGAAAATGTCGCGCTGCATGAAGACGTTGAACCAGCCCTCCCAGGAGAACTGCCAGACGACGCCGCCATAGTCCCCGGCCTTCAGGAACGAGTAGACCAGCATGACGGCGAGTGGTGCCAGCGCGCCGATGAAAATAAGAAACAGCGCAGGTGAGGCGAGGAGCCATCGGTTGCGCACCTCGCGGGAGCGGACCTGCTCGGCCGAGAGTGAAGGCGAGGCGGCAACCGGCGATGATGCGGAAGGCTGGCTCATGGGGTTAATCCCTCAGGACCTGAAGCGCGCCATCGGCAAATGCAACGCCAACGGCATCGCCCACTTTCAGGCCGCTGTCTTTGTCGCGGCGGTTCTGGGCACGAACAATGAACGGTGCCTGCGAGCCCACATCGACGTGAAAGTGGGTGTCGGTGCCAAAATAGACGATGTTGGATAGCGTTCCCTTGAGCGTGGAACCGGATTTGGCGGTTGTAATGCTTGCGTGTTCGGGCCTGACAACGAGGCTCACGTCCTGGCCGTTACCCACATTCATGCCGTCCGGTATCTCGATGTCGAACTTCGCCCCTGACGGGATCGAGATCTTTGCCTTGTTGCCGCGTGAAGACACAACCTGGCCGGCAAGAAAGTTTGTCTCGCCGATGAAGCTGGCAACAAACCGGTCTGCGGGGTGGTCGTAGATCTCGTGCGGTGTGCCGATCTGCCGGATCACACCGTGGTCCATTACCGCAATGCGGTCGGACATGGTAAGTGCCTCTTCCTGATCGTGGGTGACGAACACGAAGGTGATGCCGGTTTCGCTCTGCAAGCGTTTCAGCTCTATCTGCATCTCCTTGCGCAGCTTGTAATCAAGCGCTGAAAGCGGCTCGTCGAGCAGCAGAACCTTGGGGTGCGGGGCGAGCGCGCGGGCCAGCGCCACGCGCTGTTGCTGGCCCCCCGAAATCTCGCTGGTCCGGCGGTCTTTCAGTTTCTGCATCTGGACCAGCCCAAGCATACGCTCGACCGTCTGGTCGATTTCCTGTTTTGGCTTGCCTTGCATCAGCAAGCCAAAGCCGATGTTTTCGGCCACCGTCATGTGCGGGAACAGGGCGTAGCTCTGGAAAACCGTATTCACCGGGCGCTGGTAGGGCGGCAGCAGGGAGATGTCCTCGCCCATCAAAAGAATGCTGCCGGCAGTGGGCTGATCAAAGCCTGCAATCAGGCGCAGCAGGGTGGTCTTGCCGCAACCGGACGGGCCGAGCAGGGTGAAGAACTCGTTCTGCCGGATGTTGACCGATACATCGTCCAGCGCGGTGACCCGCTGATCGCCTGTGCCGAATACCTTGCTGACCTGTCTGGCCTCGATTGCATTCACCACCCCGTTCGAACTCATCGCCGTTCGATCCCTCTGCCTGTTACCGGTGCAACCTCACGCCACAGGAAGACTAGCGATATCTGGCGTTTGTGCAAATCGCTGAAATTCACCGATGTGCTGACGAAGGCTGCCGGGTCACAGCTCTGCAGTTTCTGCGGTCAAGCAGTGGAGCGGGCTGGAAACGCCATCTCGGGCTGATACACATCAAAGCTCGACAGCTTCTGGGCATTGCATTCATCCTGCCAGCGCGAGCCTGGCATTACAGCCGACACGCACCGGTATTTCTCGCGGTAGCCGCGGGTCGCCTCGTTGTCCTCGATGGCAATGGCCGCCATGCCCACGACCTTGCCTTGCTGGCGTTCGACCAGCCGGATGGCGCCATCCATGGTTCCGCCGGTTTCAACCCACTGATCTGCCAACAGCACACGCGTACCCGGCGCAAACGCGGGCTTGCGCATTTCCATGTCCTGGGTGCGGCCGGAATAGTTGGAAAACGTTACGCGGTCAGTGTCGACGCAAAGCTTGCCTGCCTTGCGGATGGGCAGGAAGCCGACGCCCAGCCGCGTCGCCAGCGCGGAGCCCAGCACGAACCCCATGGCATCAAGACCGCCGACCACGTCCACGTCCAGCCCATCAAGGTCCGCCACGAGGTCATCAAGCAGATCGTGAAACGCCGCACCGTTGATGTAGATGGAGGTTGGGTCCAGCCAGGCAAACTTTTCGCCCTTGGTGTTGGGCGACATGATGGACAGGTACCAGCGGTCGTCTCTTGGTCCCTTGTTGTGTGCGCTCATGATGGTGTGCCTCCTCCAAGTTGACGGGTGATCCGCATCAGCCGGTTCAGCCGGACAGGATCGATATCGTAGAAATTGCCTTCGTGATTGATGCCGGTTGCCACCATGAAGCAGTCAACATCGGCGTAGGCGTGCGCATTGTCCGGTGTGATGCCCGACGCCAGCGCCAGCGGGCGCTCGCCAATGCCGGCCCGGAATGCTTCAATCTTGGAAAGGTCAGCCTCATGGCCGGTGGCCACGCCGGACGTGGTGATGACGTCCATGTGCGCACAGGCCTTGCGTGCGGCCAACTCATAATTTGCCGGATCGACCTCCCGCTGCTTCTTGAAGGCGGTGCCGCCGAAGTAAAGACCGTGCCAGCCGGATGTTTCACGCGCCTTGTCGATTACATTGGCCTCGCGCTGTATGTCGGACAACTCGGCAATGCGCGCATCGTCCGCCCAGTAGCCATCCACCTGGCAACCGTCAGCCTGCAGGTTGCCCAGCACCGGAAACGCATCACGGCCCGTCACCGCCAGGAAGTTCACCGCCATCCACAGTGACGGGAACGCCTCGCGTACGCCGCGGATGATCGGCTCGAACTCCGGCACGCCGAAGTCATGGTTGATCAGGAAACAGCCGGCTGCGCCTTCGCCCAGCAGAATACGGATATTCTCGAGTGTGCGGGGTGTGTCCAGCACATGGATCACTGGCAGCACCACCGGACCGGTTGCCTTGAACAGTTTGTGGAAGTCGTTGCGTGTCATGGGGCTGAAACTAGTTGTTGTAAGCGGATTGGAAAAATTTATACTTCAAATTCAACTATAAAGAATGCGAATGGTCCTGTCGTGCCCGTCACCAACCTGCCCACCGACCTGCTGCGTACCTTCATCACCTCGATTGATCTTGGCGGCTATACCCGCGCAGCCGAAGTGCTGGGCCGCAGCCAGCCCGCCGTCAGCTTGCAGATGCAGCGGCTGGAGACCCTGCTCGGCAACAAGCTCATCATCCAGTCCGGCCGCGAGATGAAACTCACCGAGGATGGCAAGGCGCTTGCCGTCATCGCCCGCCAGATGCTGCGCCTCAACGACATGGCAGTCGGCCAGTTCGAGCGCGCCCGTGTCCATGATGCAGTGCGGATTGGTCTGCCCATCGATTTTGCGGTGACCGAACTGCAGCGTGGGCTGACCACTTACGCGCGCGATACCGACACCGTGCGGATGGAAATCCACTGCGACCTGTCGCGCATCCTGCTCGAACGCCTCCACCGGGACGAAATCGACATGGCTGTTGCGCTGTTCCCGGGAGGCGATCAGCAATACCTGGTGCAGCAATGGCAGGAGCAACCGGTTTGGGTGGCGAGCCGGAATGTGACCATTGCCCGCGATGAGCCGGTGCCGCTGGTCACTCACCCGGAAGGCTGCGAGTACCGAAACCGCATGACCGCCGCGCTGACGGCGCGCCGCCGCGACTGGCGTATCGCTTATTCCAGCCCTGGCATCGGCGGCGTGCAGCGCGCCGTTCTTGATGGACTGGGCGTGTCTGCCCTTACCCAGCCCACCCTGCTGCCACAAATGACCGTGCTTGGTCAGTCAGACGGCTTTCCCAAACTCGAGCCCCTGCACATCGGTCTGTTCTACAAGCACTCGCGGCTGGCAAATGCCGGTCATGCCGCCGCCAGCCGCCTGATTGAGCTTGTAGATGCCACCGGATCGGTCACGCCGCCCAATTCTTGGGCAGCGTCATAAGTGTAGCTTATGGCCGCATTATAAGGATAAATTTCCACAATTTTCATCGCTGTCTTAGCGTTTGCCGTGGGTTTCATGAACCCCGCCGCTTGCCGAGCCGGCAAAGACGGGGTCACACTGGGATCCTCGGGAACAGGATCAAGCAGGAGAAGGTGGAAATGGCCAGCAATAAGAAGAGTTCAGTTTTGTCGCCGTCGCGCCGCGATGTGTTGAAGTATGGCGGTGCTGCCGCGCTGTCGATGCCGTTCGTCAGCCGCGCGTGGGCGCAGACGGTCGAGATCAACATGCTGGCCTGGTACGGCCATGGCGAACCCGACATCGTCGGCGAGTTCGAAGCTGCCAACAATGTGAAGTTCAAGCCGAAGTATTATGCAGGCGGCGACAACATGCTGGGCCTCATCGCCCAGTCGCCTCCCGGTACCTACGATATCATCCTGTCGGACGCGGAGTTCGTGCAGCAGCTCAATGCGGCCGGCTACATCGAGGAGCTGAACGCTGCCGACTACAATTTCGACGACATGCTGCACGAGGACTTCAAGAAGTTCCCGGGCCACTGGGCGGGTGACAAGCTGCACTCGGTCATGGTGCGCTGCGGACACCTTGGCGTGTCCTACAACAAGAACGCCGTCACGGCTGAAGAGGCCATGAGCTACAAGTGCTTCTGGAAGCCGGAACTGAAGGGCAAGGTTGGACACTTCGACTGGCACCTGCCGTCGCTTGGCATGATGAGCCTGACCAACGGCAATGGCGCCGGTCTGTGGGACCTTGATGACGCCAAGTGGAAGGCCGTGCAGGAAACCACCATGAGCCTGCGCCCGCAGGCTGGCGGCTTCTTCGATTATGGCGGCACCTTCAACTCGCTGAAGAATGGCGAGATGCAGGCGATGTGCGGCATCGGCGACTGGATCACGGGTGTGCTCGAGAAAGACGGCGCACCGGTCGCGTCCGTGGTGCCGAAGGAAGGCGGCATCCAGTGGACCGAGAGCTACTGCATCGGCAAGGGCTCGGAGAAGGCCGAGATCGTGAAGAAGTTCATCCAGTACATGCTGTCGCCGGAAGGCCAGGTGAAGTCGGCCCAGATGGCTGCCTATCCGGGTTTTGCCATCACCAAGGCGGGCCGCGCCAAGCTGAACGAGGTTGACAAGAAGGAAGCCGAGCGTACCGGCCAGGTCGACGGCATGGCAAACGATCCGATCACGCTGATCAAGGAAGGCCGCATCCACTATCGCGACATCCCCAAGCAGCAGAGCCTGGAGGACTGGAACGACTTCTGGTCCGAGTACAAGAACGCTTGAAGCATGACTGGGCCCCGGCACGGTTGCCGGGGCACCCCCTGTGTCCCGGGCTTGTCCCGGGACCCGGTATCCAAGATCTTTCATGAACCAGCCCGAGAAGAAGAGCTTCGACCTCTACGCCATGACGTGGCGGCTGCCGATCATTGTCTGGCAGACGATCTTCTTCGTCGGGCCGCTGGTGTTCATGGTCGCGATGTCGTTCTTCGTGGTGAAGAACTACCGCATGGTCGAAGCCTTCGAGTTTACCAACTGGGCAAAGATGCTGGGCCGCGGCTATTTCTGGGACAGCTATCTGCTGACATTCGGGCTTGCCACCGTGTCCACCATCGTTGCCATGGCAATCGCCTTTCCGGCGGCCTATGCGCTGGCCTTCAAGGTCTCGCCCGCCGTGCGCCGCTGGGCCATCTTCTTGCTGATCATTCCGTTCTTCACCAGCTACCTCGTGCGCATTTTCTCATGGTACGTGATCCTGGCTGAAAGCGGCGTGGTCAACGCCATTCTTGGCTATGTGGGTCTCGGTCCCTACACCATGCTCAACACCAAGTTTGGCACCATTGTCGGCTACATGACGCTGACACTGCCACTGGTGGTGATCCTGCAAACCTTTGCACTGTCGAACATCGACACAAGGCTGGTCGAGGCCGCGCACAATCTCGGTTGCAAGCCGTTTGCCACCGTGTGGCGGGTGGTCATTCCGCTGGCAAAGACGGGGCTGATCATTGCAGCTCTTTTCTGCTTCATCCTGTCATTCGGTGACTTTGTGGCGCCTTATTATCTCGGTGGGTCAAAGCCACCCACACTGCCCATCCTGATCATCGACACCACCAAGTCGGGCCAGCAATGGCCGCGCGCTGCGGTGGTTGCCATCATGATGATGGTAACGCTGTTTGCCGTGGCCTTTGCCGCGCTTACCGCCGCCTACCGGAAGCGAGGCCGCACATGAGTATCGATCGTGCGCTGACCTGGTTCCTGCGCGCCTATGTGGGCGTGATCTTCATGTTCGTGTTCACGCCGATCGCATTCTCACTGATTTTCTCGTTCAACTCGCAGCGCTTTCCAACCATCCCGCTCGGTGAGTTCTCGACCCAGTGGTACCAGACGATCCTTGCCGACCCGGACGTATGGCAAGCTGCACTGACCAGCATCATCGTCGCCGTTAGCACCGCGCTGCTGGCGACTTTCCTCGGCTTCTGCACGGCATACTCCGATTACCGCTACAGCTTCCGGTTCAAGAGTGCGTATCTTGCCCTCATTCTGCTGCCGCCCTGCATTCCGCTGATCATCATGGCGCTGGCCATGCTGGCCTGGTTCTCGAAGATCGGCGCTTCGGGCCAGGTCTGGTCGATCATCGCTGCCCACACGGTGCTGACCGCGCCGTTCGCCATGGCCATTATCCGGCTGCGCCTGAACCAGATGGACGAAAATCTCGAAGCTGCCGCCTGGAACCTGGGCGCGTCGGAATGGGCCACAATGCGCCATGTGGTGCTGCCGTTCTGCAAGCCGGCGATTGTTTCCGCGCTATGCCTGTGCGCAGCTGTGTCGTTTGACGAATTTGCCATTGCCTGGTTCGTTTCGGGTCTCAACAAGACAGTGCCGGTTGTCATTCTCGAGATCGTCACCGGCAATATCGACCCTCAGGTCAACGCCATCGGTACGTTCGTGTTCCTGACCTCCATGACGCTGGTCATCACGGCACAGCTGATCTTCATGGCGCGGGCATCCAAATCCATGAAACAGGGGGCGGCATGAGCAAGCCACTGGTGGTCTTCGACAAGGTGGTGAAGCGCTTTGACGACTTCGTTGCCGTCAAGCAGATGGACCTGGAAATCGGCCAGGGCGAGTTTGTCGCCATCATGGGCCCGTCCGGCTGCGGCAAGACCACGACCCTGCGCATGCTGGCTGGCCTTGAGGCGCCGAGCGAGGGCGAGATCCGGCTTGATGGGCGGGTGATGAATGACGTGAAACCGCACGAACGCGACACCCCGATGGTGTGGCAGTCGCTGGCGCTGTTCCCGTTTCTCAATGCGCGCGAGAACGTCGAGTTCGGCCTCAAGATGCGGGGCATGGACCCGATCAAGCGGCGCGACAAGGCGCTGACCTGGCTCGACCGGCTGGGCATGAGCGAGTTTGCCGAGCGTGACATCTCCACCCTGTCCGGCGGCCAGAAACAGCGCGTCGCGCTGGCCCGGTCGCTGGTGACCGAGCCGCAAATCCTGCTGCTCGATGAGCCGCTGTCAGCGTTGGACGCCCACCTCGTTATCCGCATGCAGTCGGTCTTGACCAATCTGCAGCGCGAGCTTGGCATCACCTTCGTCTATGTTACGCACTCCCAGTCGGAAGCCTTCGCCATGGCGGACCGGGTGGTGATCATGTCAAACGGCGAGGTGGCGCAGGTGGGGGAGCCCAAGGACATTTACCGCGCGCCCGCCAACCGTTTCGTGGCCGAGTTCGTTGGCCGCAACAACATCATCTCCGGCAAGATCAAGTCAGCCTCGAAAGGCAAGGCGGTCATCGAAGCCCCGTCCGGGACGTTTGCCGTCACGGCCAGTCCGCTGCCGGCCAAGGGCAGCGAGGCGACCTTCGTCATTTCGGCAGACCTCGTCCGGCTGACGACCGAGAAGCCGAAGACCGAGAACGCGGTACAGGCCAAGCTGATCTCGGAAGAGTTCATCGGCTCGGTGGTGACGCTGTTCCTGGAGTCGGCTGACGGCACGGAGTTCAAGGTGCAGGTGCAGGAGCGCGAACTGGCAACGCTGGACCTGAAGTCGGCCAATATGCTGTGGCTCAGCTGGCCCGCCGCAAGCGCCCACCTGCTGACGGAGAGTTAAGCAGATGATCCGCAATCCCATTCCGTGGCCCAACGGGGCGAAGTGCGCCTGCGCCATTACCTTCGACATGGACGCCGACAGCCTGATCCACATATCCCGGCCCGACGACGGGCACGACCGGCTTTACCCCATCACCATGGGCCGCTATGGCCCGACCGTCGCCATACCGCGCATTCTCGACACGTACGAGCGCATGGGGATCAAACAGTCTTTCTTCATCCCGGCCTGGTGCATGGAGCAGTACCCTGACGCGGTGGAAGCGATCCTCAAGGGCGGGCACGAGATTGGCCACCACGGCTATCTGCACGAAGACCCGATCGAGACGAAGGACGACCAGCGCATGTGGTTTGAACGCGCGCTGGACGTTCACATGAAAGTCGCCGGCGTGAAGCCACGCGGCTATCGCGCGCCGGTCTATAACGTCAACCAGACCGTCATCGACCTGCTGGTGGAGCATGATTTCAGGTACGAAAGCTCACTGATGGCGGACGACATTCCCTACCTGATGCAGACGGACAAGGGTGAGCTTTACGAGATGCCGGTGCACTGGGGCACCGACGACTGGCCGCCATTCGCACACTATGCCGAGATCGGCTACATGATGCCGGTCAAGGCGCCGTCGGATGGCTTGCAGGCGTTCTGGGAAGAGTTCGAAGCGGCCTACGAGGCAGGCGGGTTCTTCATGCTCATCGTGCACCCGTTCCTGACCGGCCGGCTGGCCCGCTGGCGGCTGGTGGAGAAGTGGATCGAGGAAACCATGAAGACGAGGAACGTCTGGTTCGCCCGTCTGGAAGACATCGCCGATCACATGGATGGTCTTCGTAAAGCTGGAACATGGTCGCCGCGCGTGGAGAAATTGCCGTACTATGATGGCCCGGTTCTAAAGTGAGGGGACGAGGATGCTGACCGACACAGACAGGAAGTTTCTGCGGCTGGCCTATGAAGAGGCCAAGGCGGGCTATGACGAAGGCGGCTGCCCGATCGGCTCGGTGCTGGCGCGTGGTGACGAGCTTGTCTCGCAAGGCCACAACCAGCGCGTCCAGAAGGGCGACCCGATTGCCCACGGCGAGATGGACGCGCTTCGCAAGGCCGGTCGTCAGACGTCTTACCGCGACATGACCATCTACACCTCGCTTTCACCTTGCATGATGTGCACCGGCACCATCATCCAGTTTGGCATCCCCCGCGTGGTGATCGGCGAGAACACTACCTTTGGCGGCAACGAGGAGTTCCTGCGTTCCAAGGGCGTCGAGGTGATCATCGCTGACGATCCGGACTGCATCGCGCTGATGACCAAGTTCATCGCCGAGAAGCCTGAGCTGTGGAACGAGGACATCGCCGAGGAGTGAAGCCTCAGAAGCTCAGCTTCATGCCATGGTGGCTGGCCACAAATCCCAGCCTCTCATAAAAGCGCAAAGCCTCGCTGCGCTGCTTGTCAGTTGTCAACTGAACCAGCTTGCAGCCTCGGTGGCGGCACTTGGCAATAGCCCATCGGAAGAATGCATCTCCAATCCCCCGCCCACGCAGATGCGACGCCACCCGCACGCTTTCCAGTTGGCCGCGCCACGCGCCCTTGCGCGACAATCCGGGAATGAACGTGATCTGCATGTAGCCCACCGTCTCGCCATCAAGATCGGCGACCGCCATCACCTGGTTGGGGTCAGCCTCCATCGCGGCAAACGCCGCGCGGTATTCTTCCGCCACCATATCGCCCGCATGTTCACGACTGCGCCCCAGGCCATCGTCAGCGATCAGCGCAACGATGGCCTTCAGGTCCTGCGGCCGAGCCTCGCGAAATATCAGACCGTCCATTCTCACCTCGTTCAAGCCTTGTGAACCATGGTCAAGCGCACCATACACAAGAGCTGGACGGCTTCATCAAAATCAAGCATCATCAATCGCTTCCGCTGGCCTTGTGACAGGAGTTACGCATGGCTGACATGAAGCATATCGTGCTGACATCGCACCCGCCGAAGGGTGCCTCGCAAAGCCCCGCCATCAACTGGGGCGCGACCACCGCAAAAGAACGCGGGCCGGTGATCGGCAGCATGAACAAACCCGACCAACGCAACGTGGTCGGGGTGCATTCCGGCGCATACGGGCTTTACCGCGCTCTGGCCATCGCATCTGGCAAGCTGGACCCGATCCACCGGCCAGACCTGACCAACACCTCGCCGCCTGTCGCTATTGGTCCGTTTGGCCAGTGGTTCGATCCGGCAAAGATCGTCTCCATCGATCCGTGGGGACACATGGTTGCCGATGAATTCTCGGACGAACTGGCAGCCGGGTACGACATCCGCCCCACCATCGCCATTACCAAGGCGCGCATCCAGTTGCCCGAAATGCGCGAAGCGATTTCCGCTGGCCGGGTGACGCCCGATGGCAAGGTGCTGCACGCAAGCGGCGAAGCGTCCGTTACCAAGGCGGCCATTGAGCCAGTCTGGTATCTGCCGGGGCTGGCTGCGCGCCTTAACATCAAGGAAGGCGACCTGCGCCGCGCGTTGTTCGAGTACACCGGCCACATGTTCCCCGAACTGGTGACGCGCTCGGACCTGAAAGTGTTCCTGCCGCCCATCGGCAACATCACGCTTTATATCTTCGGCGACGTCGAAGCTCTGTGGGACGGCGAGCGCGAGGTCGCCTGCCGGGTACACGACGAGTGCAACGGGTCGGACGTGTTCGGCTCCGACATCTGCACCTGCCGGCCCTACCTGACCCACGGCATCGAGGAGTGTGTGAAGTCGGCCCAGAAGGACGGCGCGGGTCTGATTGTCTACAACCGCAAGGAGGGCAGGGCGCTTGGCGAGGTCGTCAAGTTCCTCGTCTACAATGCCCGCAAGAGAAACCCGGCGGGTGACACGGCGGCGGCGTACTTCGAGAAGACCGAGTGCGTGGCCGGTGTCCAGGACATGCGGTTCCAGGACCTCATGCCCGACGTGTTCCACTGGCTCGGCATCAAGCGCATCCATCGCTGGATCTCCATGTCCAACATGAAGTTCGATGCGATGGCTTCACAGGGTATCGAGATCGTCAAGCGGGTGCCGATCCCCGATGAGCTGATCCCGGCTGATGCCTCTGTCGAAATGGATGCCAAGAAAGCGGCGGGCTACTTTGTCGACGAAACGGTCAAGACCGCCGACGACCTGTCCAAGCCGCAAGGCCGGTCGCTTGACAAGTACTGAGGCAGAGATCGCCGACTGGCTGCTGACGCCCGAAGCAATGCGCACCCAGACGCGCGTGCTGTTCGAGGCCGGGCTGGATGGCAAGCTCGATCAGTTCACCGTGCAGATGGACAAGCTGCCGGCGGCGGCTGAACTCGTTTGCGAGGTCATTCGCGACAACTATCCCGGCCTTGAGGTGCCGCCCCATGCCCGCTGGCGGCACTTCGTTTTCGACGGCGACGATCGCTGGTTGGCCTATGCGGATGCCAAGCTGGAAGACGCAGAGGAACGCGCGCGGGCCGAGTGCGAACTGGCCATTGTCTCGGTTCTGCTGGATGCCGGTGCCGGGCCTGCCTGGCGTTACACGGATCCGAAGACCGGCAAGGCATGGGCGCGTTCAGAGGGCCTGGCCCTTGCCAGTCTCGACATGTACCTCGCCGGGGCATTCAACCCGGAAAGGCTGCCGTCCTTCAGTGCAGATGAATTGGCACAGGGCTTTCAGGTCACGCACGACAACCCGCTCGAGGGCCTTGATGGCCGCGCGGCGCTGATCGCAAAGCTGGGGCAACGGGTGGCTGATTTTCGCCCTGTGTTTTCAGGCGCGCGGCTCGGCAGCATTGCGGACTATCTGGTGGAACAGGCCACTGATGGTCAGCTGGAAGCGCGTACCATCCTGATTACGCTCCTGCATGCTCTTGGCCCCATCTGGCCGGGGCGTCAGCAATTGGCCGGCCGCAACCTGGGGGATACATGGGCCCATCCGCTGGCCCCGCACGGACTGGTGCCGTTTCACAAACTCAGCCAGTGGTTGTCATACTCCCTTTTCGAACCCATGCAGCGGCGTGGCTTGACCATCACCGGGCAGGATGCGCTGACAGGTCTTGCGGAGTATCGCAATGGCGGGCTGTTTGTTGATACCGGGGTCATCACGCTGCGCGATCCGGTGCAAGGCTCTGTGCCGCAAGATCCCTCCAGTCAACTGGTCGTCGAATGGCGCGCTCTGACTGTCGCACTGCTTGATGAAATTGCGCCCTTGGTGCGTGCAAGGCTGGGCACGACGGCAAGCGCGATGCCACTCGCTTCGGTGCTTGAAGGCGGCACCTGGGCTGCCGGGCGCCGGATTGCCAGAGAATTGCGCAATGATGGCGGGCCGCCCATTGCCATTGTTTCCGACGGCTCGGTATTCTGACATCGAGGCAAATCAGCAAGGGGCATATACATGAGCAACCACGTTACCGTCATCGATCATCCGCTGGTGCTGCACAAGCTGAGCCTGATGCGCGACAAGGAAACACCGTCGGCCGTTTTCCGGAAGCTGCTGAACGAGATTTCGCTGCTGCTGGCCTATGAGGTCCTGCACGACCTGCCCATGGAAACGCGCAAGATCGAAACACCGATTACCGAGATGGACGCGCCTTTTCTATCCGGCAAGAAACTGTGCTTCGTGTCCATCCTGCGGGCGGGCAACGGACTGCTGGCCGGCATGATGGATTTGGTGCCATCGGCCCGGGTGGGCCACATCGGGCTTTATCGCGATCCGTCCACCCTGGCGGCCGTGGAGTATTACATGAAGCTGCCCGACGAGATCGATCAGCGTCCCGTTGTTCTGGTCGATCCAATGCTGGCCACTGGCAACTCGGTGTCTGCAGCCATCGACAGGCTCAAGCAGGCGGGCGCGAAGGACATTCGCTTCGTCTGCCTGCTGGCTGCGCCGGAGGGCATTGCCCATATGAAGGAAGCACACCCCGACGTTCCGGTATTCACTGCCGCCATCGACAGTCACCTGAACGACCACGGTTATATCGTGCCCGGCCTCGGCGACGCCGGAGACCGGATGTTTGGCACCAAGTGAAGTTGGTGGATGACGGCCGTATACAGCCCTCGTCGGGGTTCTGGAAGGCCGGCCCGTTTCTGGTGTGGTGAATGCAGCACTGGCTACATCTCCATTGCCTTTTGATGGCCGCGTCTTGCCCGGCAGCGGGCCATGAACTGTGATATCGGGATCAACAAATGCGAAGGCAGCCCATCGCTTTCGTAGTCCATGTTGTGCGGGTGCAATGTTCCTTTGGCACCTGTAAAGCAACCGTTGCCCGTCTCAGGCTTGTGGGCTATAGCTTTGTGCGCAACCACTTGAGAGCACCCGTAGCTCAGCTGGATAGAGTGCTGCCCTCCGAAGGCAGAGGTCACAGGTTCGAATCCTGTCGGGTGCGCCAATAATTCGAGTACGGCTTGCGTTTTGCTAAGTGGCTTGCTTCCAGAGCATTATTGCCGCGAGCGCGACCGACGATATCAGCATGAACAGTAATGTCGCCAGCACGAATGCCCGCCAGCCCTGACCGGCTTTGCCTTGCGGTGGCGGCACGTCGTTGATGGTGAGTTTTTTGCCGGAATAGCCAGCAAGCCATTCGGCCCGCTCCTGCGATATGACAACCTTCACCTCAGGTGTCCGGCGGAACGACAGTTCGGTTGACGGTGCATCCAGGTACCAGGTGGTCTGCCAGCCCTCGATGTCGGTGTAGGGGATGAACAGCGGCGCACGGAACAGAGAGAACGGCAGCATCATGCGCAAGCCGACACCGGTGTCGTGGGCGCTGATGTTGAGGATTCCATGAAGCGACTCGTAAGCGCCCATACCTATCAGGACGCCGCCTTGCATCCGCCTGGAGTCAATTGGTTCTCCGCCATCCCCGGCATAGGTGTCCGCCAGGTAACGCCAGCGGCGACTGTGTTGCCACAGGATCCCGAAATACAGAAAGCAAAAAACGGCCAGTCCGAAGATCGTGAGAAACACCGACACGGCTCTTTGCCCTAGATGCGCACGGCCTCGATGGAGAACCCGGCGAGTTGGATGGCAAGGGCAGCCGGATGCTTGCGCAGCTTTTCGGCCAGCACCTGCGCATCGGTGTATGGCTGCCACGACACGTCTTCGGCATCGCCAAACAGCACATCGTCATCATTGGCACCCCGGCCTGTGGCCCAGGCGGCAATCTTGCCCGACTGCGTCAGCAGCACCACGGCTGCCGGCGGCTCGGTCATCTTGCGGCGCTTGTAGGCCGCCTCGCGCTGACGCGCGGCAAAATCAATCACGTTTTCCATGACCGTGATTGATGCGCTTATTCGGTTAACGAGGCGTTTTCAAACTCTTAAGCAAACCTTACCAACTCTTTGGTTTCATTGGTCTACATATCTTCCCAAGGGAATGTGTCCTGCCGCTCAATCCCGTCGCCGGTAATGACGACTTGGGTTTCGAGCTTGACGCACTCCTTGCCGCCCACCTCGCCGATGAGGCTTTCGACACAGATCACCATGTTTTCCTCGAAGGTCATTTCATAGGCGTTGGCGAAGTCCGGGTGCAGCGGCACCGATGGCCACTCGTCGCACAGGCCGACGCCATGCAGCGCAACCGAGTAGCGCCGGTCGACGTATTTGTCCGGGATGCGCCACGATTTCTCGTTGAACTCGGCCATGGTGATGCCGGCCTTCAGGATCGAACAGTTATGTTCGATCTGCTCCAGCGCTGCCTTGTACAGCTCACGCTGGGTCGCGTTGAATGGCGTGTGGCCTATGGTCCAGGTGCGGGAGATATCGGCGCAATAGCCGTATGGACCGATAAGGTCCGTGTCGAAGGCGATGATGTCGCCGTGCTCGGCAACGATGCCGGAGGCTTCGGCGAACCAGGGGTTGGTATGCTGGCCCACCGCAAGCAGGCGCGTCTCGATCCACTCGCCGCCCGAGCGGATATTCTCATAATGAAGCTCCGCCCAGATTTCCTGTTCGGTCTTGCCGGGCAGCGAGTTCTCCCAGATGCGCGCCATGCCGGCCTCGCATACGCGCACTGTCCACTTCATCAGTTCGAGCTCGTCAGCCGACTTGATGGAGCGGGCAAGTTCGGTCAGTTCCTGACCGTTGATCAGTTCGACGCCGCGATCGCGCAGTGCAAAAGCGCCCTCGTGCTCGACCTTGTCCACCGCGATGCGCAGTTTCGACTTGCCACCGCAGCGCTCGCGCAAGGTGGAGACCAATTCGTCGGCCCATTTGTTGACGCGCTCTTCGGTGCGCCCGCCCGACGACATGTAGAACCAGGTGGTCGCGGTGCGTGTCTCGTTGACCTGCTTGTTGCCGTCATTCAGAAACTCTGCGCCGTGGTACTGGAAGTCGATGGCATGTCCGTCGGCAAACACCAGCGCATAGCGGAACGGGTTGTGCGTGGCCCAAAGCTGCATGTTGGGGCTGTCGAACACGTAGCGGGTGTTGAGCGGATCGTAGAGCAGGATGGCATCGCAATTGTACTTGTTGACGTACTCGACCATGCGCGCCTTGCGGTAGGCGCGGGCGCGTTCCAGCACCTCATGCGGGATGGGGGATTTGAGCGGCTTGTCCTTGCCGGCCGGGTTGAAATAGGCCTTCTTGCGGTCATCGGAAAACGGGGTTGCGATGGCGTCTGATGCGTGTGCCATGTGGCGCTTCCTTGAAAGGGGGTCAGTGCCCGGTTTCAGAAACCTGATAGCTGGCCTTGTCGAGCCAGTCCGGATTGATCTCTACGCCCCAGCCCGGCGCGTCCGTCACCGTCGCTTGACCGTCCTTAATGGTGTAGGGGTCTTCCACGAAGAGGTTTTGCTGCCAGGGGTAGTAGTCCTCTCCTTCGATGGAGAATTCGAGATACTTGCCCGCATTGGGAATGGCGCGCAGCAGGTGCATGGTGCACAGCGTGACCAGTGACAGGTTAGCTGCGTGCGGCGTGCACGGCAGGCCGGCATCAGCCGCCATCTTTGCCACCCTTAGGGTGCGGTTGATGCCGCCCATATACATAACGTCCGGCTGCACAATGTCGACGCAGCGAAGTCCGATCGTGTAGCGCCACCATGACAGGTCGCAATCCTGCTCGCCACCGGCCACGTCGATACTGAGTGCTTCCTTGACCTGCCTGGTCTGTTCGGGCTCCCAATAGGGGCAGGGCTCTTCAAAGTGACCGATGCCGTTGTCTTCCAGCATCCGGCCCACCTCGATGGCGCGCGCCGGCGAGTAGCACGAGTTACCATCGACCAGCTTGTCAATGCCGTCACCGAGCGCCTTTGACACAACGGGGATCACTGCTTCGGTGCGGCCCGGCCATTCGTCCTGGTCGCGGCCACACTCGGCACCCACGCGCCACTTGAAGGCATCGAAGCCGCATGTGTCGCGCAGCTTCAAGAACCGGGTGGCTTCGTCTTCTGGCGTAATGTCGCGCTTCATGGACGACGCATAGGCGCGGATGGTGCCGGGTGAGCCGCCGATCAGCGAGGCAACCGGTTTGCCTTCGACGCGGCCTCGCAAGTCCCACAAGGCGGTGTCGAGGCCGGCCATGGCGCGGCGCAGGTAGGAGCCGGGAAACTTGTGCTCGCGTTCGGTAATCCGGTCTAGCAGATCATCGAAGTCCGCCGCGTCCTGACCAAGTGCATAAGGTGCCACCTGACGGTGGAATACCTGACACGTGATGTCGGAATGGTAGGTCGAGACCTGGCCCCAGCCCGTGTCACCCGTATCGGCGGTGACGCGCACGAAGCCGACATACTGGTTGGTAAATGTTTCGAGCTTCGCGATTTTCATGGGTATTGGTCCCTCACCCTCTCATTTCGCTTGCCGCGGGATCGAACAGGGGCTCGGCCTGTGGTGTGGCCTTGAAGATGCTGCCCAATATCTCGATTTCGAAGCCGTCGGTTTCGTCTGCAATGTCGCGCGGGATGTAGCCCATGGCAACCGATTTGCCTGCGGCATGGGCAAAGCCACCCGACGTGATCCAACCGACGCACTTGCCTTTGTGATAGACCGGCTCGTCGCCGATCACGTCAACATCGTTGCCATCCACCGTAAATACGGTCAGCGCGCGCTTGCCACCGGTCTCCTTTTCCTGCGCCACAGCTTCGCGGCCGATGAAGTCGTTCTTGGACAGCGCGACGAAGCGGCCGAGACCGGCCTCGAAAGGACCGTAGATGGGCCGGTATTCGCGCGCCCAGGTACCCCAGTTTTTCTCAAGGCGCAGAGACATCAGCGCGCGTCCGCCAACCTGGCGGATGTCGAACTCTTTGCCAGCCGCCATGATCGCATCGTGCAGCGTTGTGAGATATTCCGGCGCAACCCAGATCTCGTACCCAAGAGAGCCGGTGAACGATACCCGGCCCACAATGGCCGGAACCAGCCCGAGGTCCATTTCCCGGATTGCCATGAAGGGCAGGGCAGCTGTCGATACGTCTTCGTCGGTAAGATTTGCCAACACCTTCTGCGCATTCGGTCCGGCAATCGACAGACCGCACAGCGAGAGTCCCAATGCGTGCACTGTCACCGAGCCGTCGCTCGGCAAGTGCCGCTCAAACCAGCGCATGTGATAGTTTTCTGCGGCACCGGAACCGAAAATCATGAACCGGTCATCGTCGAGCTTCGCGAGCGTGAAGTCGCCGATCAGCTTGCCGTTTTCGTTTAGCATGGGGGCAAGCGTCATGCGCCCGCTGGCCGGCACTTTGTTGGCCAGCAGGTGTGACAGCCAGCCTTCGGCGCCCGGCCCGGTGATTTGGTACTTGGCATAGCCGGAGATTTCCAGACAGCCGACCGAGGTGCGCACGGACTTGCACTCTTCTGCAACGTACCTGAACGACTCCGGCCGGCGGAAAGTGGCCGGCTCTTCGGGCTTGTGGCCTTCAGGTGCAAACCACAATGCCTGCTCAACGCCAAAGCTTGCGCCAAAGAACGCCCCCATCTGCCTGAAGCGGTCATAGAGCGGTGTGGTACGCAGCGGCCGCGCGGCAGCAAGTTCCTCGTTGGGGAACATGATGCGAAAACGCCGGCCATAGTTCTCGCGTACCTTGGCATTGGTGAACGCCATGTTGGCGTATGAACCATAACGCGCAATGTCCATTGCCCAGACATCGAAGCCCGGGTCGCCGTCGACGATCCAGTTGGACAGAGCAAGGCCAACGCCTCCGCCCTGGCTGAACCCGGCCA
>JAWVYF010000024.1:0-17631 GCA_033722845.1 Anderseniella sp.
AAACTACATTCCGCCGGGCGGCACCGACCCGAACATGGCTGGCTGCGCTGGCATGGGCGGTGTCTACGGCGGTTACAACTATCAGCTCGGCTCGTCCTTCGTACTGGGTCTGGAAGCCGACTACTCGGCAGCCTTCGACGGCCACCTATTCTTCGCACCTGGACCTGAAGATACCAACTACTACATCAACGACCTGACCACCGTGCGTGCCCGCGCTGGTTGGCTGGCCAACGACTCCACCATGTTCTACATGACCGGTGGCGTGGGCTGGATGGACACTACCTTCGACGGCCTTGTCGGCCCGGCGGCGGAGTTCATCACTGCAGACGACGTGCTGTTCGGCTGGTTGATCGGTGGCGGCCTCGAAACCAAGGTCACCCAGAACTTCCACATCAAGGCTGAATATCTGTATGGCCAGTTTGAAGACGGCGGTTATGACCTGACCCCGACCGGCGGCTGTGCCGTGGCATCGTGTGTGGTCGATATGAACGTGGATGACTTCCACTCGTTCAAGGTTGGCGCCAGCTACAACTTCAGCTTCGGCGGCGGTTACACCACCACCGCCAGCAAGTGGTAATCACTCACTGATTTCTGCAAACATCTTGTGAGTTGGGTATTTGACCGGTCCTCTCTGGTGAGGGGGCCGGTCATTCTTGTTCCGGTTGGCCACGGATCGTCGAGTAGCGCCAGAACCTCAGCTCGGCGCGCGGCGCTTCGACAGGAACCGGATCATAGCCGCTTGTCCCCCACGGGTTGCACCGTGCAATGCGGAACAGCCCCAGCCAGAACCCCGCCCATGCACCGTGGCGTTCGATAGCTTCCATCGTATAGCTAGAGCACGTCGGCAAATGCCGGCAGGTCCGCCCGAACAAGGCAGAAAGGGTCAGCTGATAGGCGCGGACAAGCCCGATCATGACGCTTGCGGCGATGCCCCTTTTGGTCTTCTGCTGCACATTACTCACTGCTGACGGCTCACCACTTAAACTTCAACATCTACGCGAGGCTTCATGGCGCAGGATAAACCGAACATCCTCTTCATTATGGTCGACCAGCTGGCCGCGCCATTCCTTGCCGCCTACGGACACAAGGTGGTCAAGACACCCAATATAGACAAGTTGGCCGCTGAAGGGGTGGTGTTCGAGAACTTCTACTCTCCCTCGCCACTGTGCGCGCCTGCGCGCGCGGCCATGATGTCCGGCCAGTTGCCGTCACGCAACCGGGTCTATGACAACGCGGCCGAATTTGCCTCCATGACGCCCAGCTTCGCCCACTACCTGCGCCTGCAGGGCTATCGCACTTGCCTGTCCGGCAAAATGCACTTTGTCGGTCCCGACCAGTTGCACGGTTTTGAAGAACGCCTGACCACCGACATTTACCCGGCCGACTTCGGCTGGACGCCGGACTGGCGCAAGCCGCAGGAACGTGTCGACTGGTGGTACCACAACCTGCTCTCTGTCAAGCAGGCCGGCATTGCCGAGCAGACCAACCAGCTTGAGTACGACGACGAGGTCGGCTTTCAGGCCGTGCGCCGGATCTACGACTACGCCCGCAATCCGGACCAGCGCCCCTTCTGCCTGGTTGCGTCGTTCACGCACCCGCATGATCCATATGCCGCGCGCGCGAAATACTGGAACATGTACGACGAGGCAGACATTGACGCACCCATCACCCCCAGCCCCGGCTACGACAAGCTGGACCCGCACTCGCAGCGGCTTTGGATGGTGTCGGCCATGGATGACCATGACATCACCGATCAGGACACGCTCAACGCGCGGCGCGCCTACTATGCCAACATCACCTACCTTGATGATCACGTCGGCAAGATGCTCGACACCCTGGAAGACTGCGGCCTGAGCGATGACACCGTCATCGTGTTCACCTCCGACCATGGTGACTTCATGGGTGAGCGTGGCCTTTGGTACAAGATGAGCTTTCTGGAACACGCCGCCCGCGTACCGCTGATTGTTCACGCGCCGGGCCGTTTCAAGCCGCGTCGCGTGGCCCAGCCTGCATCTCTGCTGGACATTCTGCCCACCTTGTCGGACATCGCCGGGCAAGACAGCCACGCTGCCACGCTGGATGGACGCTCGCTCCTGCCACTGCTGAATGGCGCGGATGAACATGCCGGAACCCCGATATTCGGTGAACTGACCTGTGAAGGGTGTATCGCGCCTGTTCTCATGGTGCGTCAGGGTAACTGGAAGCTGATTACCTGCCGAACCGACCCGGACCAGCTTTACAACCTGGCCGACGACCCCCACGAACACGCCAACCTGGCCGCAGACCCCGCACACGCGGATACCCTGCGCAAGCTCAAGGGCATGGCCGCTGCCCGCTGGAACCCGGCAAAGCTCGAAGCAGATATTCGCGAAAGCCAGCTCGTCCGGCTCACCGTGTGGCACGCCCTGCGCGAAGGAAAGTGGTACCCGTGGGACTATCAGCCCCTGCGCGACGCGTCCGAGCAATACATGCGCAATCACAAGGATCTGAACGTGCTGGAAAAGACGTCGCGCTTTCCACCGCCTGTGCAGCCGGAAAAGAAATCAGGCTGATTGCGCCTCGGCAGCCGGCGTCTTGCCCTCGGCCATGTCCAGCGCCTTCACCACCGCGTCGAAAGTCAGAAGGGTCGAGGCATGCCGGGCCTTGAAGTCGCGCACCGGCGTGAGCGCTTCCAGATCGGCCCAGCGGCCCGACGGTGCAGGACCGCCTTCTTTCAGCATGGCGTGCATCTGATCGCGCAATTTGCGCAGTTCATTGGCACTCTCGCCAATGATATGGCGCGCCATGACCGAAGATGATGCCTGACCCAGCGCACAGGCCTTCACATCGTGGGCGAAATCCGTCACCACGCCGTTTTCAAGCTTCAGATCGACGGTAACCTTCGAGCCGCACAACTTGGAATGCGCCACAGCCGTACCGTCAGGCGTATCAAGTCGGCCCTGCCGCGGAATATCAGCGGCAAAACCGAGGATCTGCTTGTTGTAAACATCGTTCAACATGACAGTGCGCAATATGGAGACGCTTCGGTTGCAATGCCAGCCCCTTCCTACCATATGGTGGCGGCAGTCACGACTGGTAGTGCATTGTAAGTATAATCCCTGCGACCGCACGAGCTTTGCGCTACTCACGTTGTGGTGGTAAGAGTGGTCTCCCGAAGCGTCACGGTCACTTGGCAAAGGCGGTTTGGGGCATTTCGGCAATGTGGATCGGGTGATCTGCTGCCGGAAGCAAGCGCCAAGGCAAGACATAACTGATCGAGGACATCATGGATGCTGTCGTAAAACGACTTAAGCCTTCCCAGCCCGATATTGGCGCCGGACCAAAGGTCGAAAAACCCTCTGAAGAACAAGCACTTGAAGCAGTGCGTACGCTGATCGCATGGGCAGGTGATGATCCCTCCCGTGAAGGTTTGCTCGATACGCCGAAGCGTGTTCTGAAGGCCTATGGCGAGCTTTTCGGCGGCTACAAGACGTCAGGTCTGGACGTACTTGAGCGCACCTTTGAAGAAGTTGGCGGCTATGACGATATCGTGCTGGTCCGCAACATCGAGTTCTTCTCGCATTGCGAGCACCACATGGTGCCGTTTTCCGGACACGCACACATTGCGTATCTGCCCACTGACGGTGTCGTCGGGCTGTCAAAACTGGCCCGAGTCGTGGATGTTTTCAGCCGCCGGTTGCAAACCCAGGAAAACCTGACAGCACAAATCGCCCATGCCATCGACACCCAGCTCGACACGCGTGGCGTTGCAGTGATGCTGGAAGCCGAACACCACTGCATGACCATGCGCGGTGTGCAAAAGCGCGATGCGTCGACCCTGACAACCCGCTTCACAGGCGAATTCAAGGCTCAGGCCCCATTGCAGGCCCGGTTCATGGAGATGGTCCGCTACCGGCGTGGCGACTGACCAGCAGTTAAGGTGAGCGACAACCCGTTTCCCGCCCCCGGCAGCGTGGCCGACCTTGAAGAAGGCACGGTGTTTGCGCCGCGCTTCAATGGCGATGGCCTGATTCCGGCCATGGCCCTTGATGCCGCAACGCAGGCACCGCTGATGTTTGCCTGGATGAACCCGCAGGCGTTGTCACTTACGCTGGAAACCGGCATCGCCCACTACTGGTCGCGCTCTCGCGGCAAGCTGTGGAAGAAGGGCGAGACCTCCGGCCAGACGCAAACCGTGGTGCGCATACGTACTGATTGCGATCAGGACGTTGTGGTTATGGACGTACGCGTGAATGCCGATGGTGCGGCCTGCCATACGGGCCGTGCGACCTGCTTTTACCGTGAAGTTCTCGACGACGGCTCTCTCAAGACAATCGACAACAGCCGACTTGTCGATCCTGAAGACGTTTATGGCCGCTGAAATGCAGCGCGCCAGCCTTTGAACGGCGAGATAGGTCAACTTGCCTTGAAAGATGCCCAGCCGGCACGTCCCGACGCCCCTGGTGCCTGAGCTTCAGCAGGCGAACTGCCCGGCGCAGCAAAATCTGCCTGCGGCGCCTGCATTCTGGCCGCAATGGCGCGCGCTGCTGCGGCAGCTGCCGAGATCGGTGCCTGGCTTGATTGTTCTGGCTGGGCAGGCGGGGTATGTGCATTGACGGCGGGCACCGGGGCTGCAGGCGCTGGCACTGCCGGCTGGCCCTGCAACAGGGACGACACTGTCGGCGTTACCGACGCAGCAGGCGCCGAAACCTGAGGCGACGCAGGTACTGCAACGGCCTCTGCCGCCGGAGCTGTGACCACTGCGGGTTGAGCAAGATCGGCCTCGGCCGCCGGCTGCACGGCTTGCTGGGCCGGAGGCTGAGGTGCCGGTGCTGCTTGTGGCACCTGAGGTGCAGATTGCAGCATTTGTTCATAAGCAGCCGGGGCCACTGCAACCAGATCAGACGCTGAAAACTGTGCGTCAGCATGCTCACCGCCCGTGACGGCTGCCTCTGGCTGTGTCATAGCCGCTGCCGTTTGGGTCACAGCCGCTGCAACTGCCCCACTGGCAATCGCGTCTTCCGGAGGAGGCATATGAGCGGCCTGTCGCGGCACCTGCAATTCATCTGGAACCGCTTCTGGCGCCGTAGCCACGTCTGCCGCCCCCTGATCGCCACCTGCCAGGGCAGACGTCAGCAGCTCTGCCACGTCCTGAATGGTCACAAGCCCCTTGATGACACCGGCCTCGGCAACAAGCACAAAATTGCTTGCGGCTTCACTCAGCACTTCGAGCACTTCCACAATGTCCGTATCAGATTGGCACATTGGGGCCTGCTCACGCATCAGTTCACCCGCCATCATCTGCATGACAGATGATCCGAGCCGGCCTGCAGCGCCGATGATGTCGCCTTCCGAGAGGACGCCACGCACATCTCCACGATCGCTCAACACCAGAGCCGCCGGCGTACCGCTCGACTTCAGATAGGCGCAAACATCAACGATTTTCGCGGAATGAAGAATCGCCGGGATGCCGCGTCCGTTGAGTTCAATGATGTTGCTGGCTTGCATGGAAACAGAAGATCCCGGAACGAATGCTAGGCTCACGCATGATTACAATGCTTTACAGTTCTCGCATGAAACCATTAACCAGTCGTTTCAACTGACGTCCCTTGCCGCACGTTTGCGAAGCGGATCGAACATCGCAAACCCCAGTAATCCGGCGAGAAATCCGCCCAGATGCGCCTCCCACGCCACCCGCCCGTCTGTCATGAGGCCACTGTTGGCAAACAGGATGTCGATAGTCAGCCAGATGACCAGAAACGTAACAGCTGCACGGTTGGTAAACAGCCGCGCAAGCGGCTCTGGTGGCAGCTGGCTCACATCCCGCATCATTGATGTCCGCAAGGTGCCGCCATGTGCAAAGATAAGCCGGATCGCAATTGCCATCTGACCGGCGATCGCACCGGATGCCCCAACCAGAACAAGGCTTTGCCCCCACGAAAGGGCCAGTGAAAAGCTCGCCGCAACAGCAGCGGCCAACGCGCTGAATGCAAGAAACCGCACCGCTCCCAGACGCCGGGCCGCAACCGAGCCGAAAGCCAGCATCCAGAACGAGTTCATGGCCAGGTGCATCCAGTCACCGTGCAGAAAGCCATAGGTTACAAACGAGGTAACGCGGGCAATCTGCCCGCCCGGCAGCGCATCACCGCCCTCAATGAACCGCAGCGGAATGAAAGCCAGCGCCATGATGATCTGGTTGGCTGTTTCAGGCTGCAGATACTGGACAGCCAGATGCATGGCCAGAAAACCGAGCGCCAGCCAGATGACCACCGCTGGCGCATTGATGACAGGCCCGTCAGGGTCCTGCCGGTAACGCGGGGCAAGCGGCGGTTCGCGCCCGGCCATGTCATCAGCTGCCTTGTCTGCCGGCCCTCCTTCAGGTTGGGACGCCAGCACGTCTTCAGCGTCTTTGTGATTCATTCTTTTGCCTTTGCCGCCCGGTCAGCTGGCACGCCCCCTGCATTCATCAGGGCACGGCGTACAGCTTTGAAACAACGAATGGATGCCCGACGGGCAAGGCACGGTTATGGCAAGCAAGACCCACATTTTCAACAACGGGCCCGAAGAAGCCGCAATGCACCCGGTCAGCCGCACATTGCTGCGCAAGTGGGAAAGTATTCGCGGTGAACGCAATGCTCCTTTGCGCACCGAGATGTCCATGCGCGAACTGTCCTCCATCGTGCCCTGGGTGTCGACCCTGGCGCGCGATCCGGACAATCTTGCATACACCTGGCGGCTTGCCGGCACCGGCATTAGCGAAACCTGGGGCCGCCCGCTGACCGGCCGTCCAGCGTTTGCGGACTGGCCGACCTTTGATCGAGACACCATCGTGCGCGGTCTGGACACCGTTGTGGGCATGAAACAGCCCTGCGTCGGGCGCTTCCTCGCGCGTTCGTTTGGCGGGCGTGAAGTAGGCTTCGAGTTCGCTGCCGTGCCGGTCGTTACCGAGCAGGCGGACACGGAAGTTGTTCATGCGTTGACCACATTCGCGACCTTCCGTGATGGTCGCGACCTGAGCGGCGATCCGCTGGTGGACTTCGAGATCAGGCGCATCCGCATCCTGTGGTCCGACCAGTTGCCGGGCACCCCGGCCGCTGCGGCTGCCGCCTACTCAAGCAGCGATGTCCGGCGCATCAATAGCAGCTTCCTGAGGGTGATCGACGGCGGCAAGGCCTGACCGCGTCCGCAGCCCCTGGCAACCGATCCTGTTAAGAAAGCGTTTACGCAAACCCGTCTAGAGTCATGATGCCGAACTTTACTCCGGCATCCGCCAGCTCGGGGAGAGACGGCGAGAGGCTTCTCAACAAGGATCGAGAACGTGAACGCATTTCCGTTGTCTGCTGAAACCGGGGGCTTTACTTCTGCCGAAGAGTCCGCTGTACCGCGGGTGCTGTTCGGCAGGTTCATGCTGCCGGACATGAGCGAGCATCCCTGCCAGGTTGGCGAAATCAATGCCGATGGCGTGAAGCTGATGACCAGCACGCCTGTCGAATCCGGCACCAGCATCATTGCTTATCTCGACGATATTGGCCGTGTTGACGGTGAAGTGTCAGGTCATGTTGATGGCGGCTTCCATCTCGATTTCAAGCTCACTGGTGCCCGCCGTGAGCGTATGGAAAAGCGCATCAACTGGCTGATCAACTCAAACCCCGAGCAGCGCCGCCATGATCGCTTTGCGCCGAAACAGGCCGCATCGCACATCAGTCTTGCCGACGGTCGCGAGTATGCCTGCGAGGTCATAGACATTTCCGTGTCCGGCGCTGCCATCAAGTGCCAAGTACTGCCCTCCATCGGCACCTATGTGAACCTGGGCAAGATGCGCGGCCGCGTCGTGCGCTATACCTCCGACGGTTTTGCCATCGAATTTCTGCGCAAGATGGACCCCTCCAACCTGGAGCTTCACGCCAAACTGTGAAGCCCCCATGCCAGACAGACAGCTTCCAAGCCCGCTTGAGCCCCTGCTCCGGCGGGTTTTTCTTTTGTGCTTCAGAGACTTAATCGCGCCCGGCAACCATTTGAAAACCAGTTAGCAAGCGCTTCATGATTAACGGATTTCACGCCGTTCGATTCAAATTCGGGACATCCGCTTAGCTGAATCTCAAATTGGCCCGCCTATGCTCCATCCCAATAACAAAAGGGATATGGGGCGTTATCAATGAACATTCTCAAGGGGACAGCCGTCTGTCTGGCGTTACTCGCCATGTCAGCTCCGGCACTGGGTTATACAAAGTCAAACAATGCAAACCTGAAGAGCGGTGAGCAGCTTCATGCACCTGCCTTCGGAGTTACGCTGCCGCCAATCGGATATGTGCAGTTTTGCGCTCGCTACAAGGCAGAGTGCCGCGCAACCGGCAATGAGGCACGCACGGCCAGTCTGACCAACAAGACTTGGTCGCAGATCGTCGAGGTCAACTCGTTCGTCAACACCAAGATCGCGCCAACCACCGACCAGGATCTGTATGACACGGTCGAGCGTTGGGAATATCCATCGATTGCCGGTGACTGCGAAGACTACGTGCTGCTCAAGAAGCGCTACCTGGAGGGCCTCGGCTTTGCGGCTGAGACGCTGCTGATCACTGTGGTTCTCGACGAAAACGGCGACGGCCATGCCGTCCTGATGGTCCACACCGATGGTGGAGACTTCGTGCTCGACAACCGCCGCAACACGGTGCTGCGCTGGTCCGAGACCGGCTACACCTATCTGAAGCGCCAGTCGCAGCACAATCCGCGCATCTGGGTTTCCATGAACAACAAGGATAACCGCAGCCGGGACACCATCGCCGGCGCAAACTGACCGAACAAAAGGGAATACACGGAACGGCCCGGTCGGCGTCCCCTCCCCATCCCCCACCAGACCGGGTCCCAGGGGCCAGCATCGATCCCACCCGATGCTGGCCCTGCCTTTTTTCAGGCACGGCCTTGCACCGCATCGCCAATGGCTTTCGCCTCAAACCTCTATCAGCTTCAATCCCTGCTGCCTGGCATAGCGGTGCACCTTGTCCACATAAGCGCGCGATGCCTTGCGAAGCATCTCCTCGCCGCGCTCGTCCACGGTCTTGACCACCCGACCCGGCGCGCCCAGCACCATCGAGTTGTCGGCAATTTCCTTGCCTTCGCCCACCAGCGCATGGGCCCCCACGATGCAGTTCCGCCCGATCACCGCACCGTTCATCACCGTTGCTCCCATGCCGATCAGCGAGTTGTCACCGACAGTGCAGCCATGCAGCATGGCAAGGTGGCCGACCGTCACCCCGTTACCGACGCGCATCGGATAACCGGGGTCGGTATGCAGAACGCAGTTGTCCTGGATGCTGGTCTCTTCGCCAATAACGATCGGGTCGTTGTCGCCCCGGATGGTGGCGTTGAACCACACGCTGGACAGCCGTCCTAGCGTGACCTGCCCGATCACCGAAGCGCTTGGGGCAATGTAGTATTCGCCGTCTTCCGGCAGCTGCGGACGATGGCCTTCAAACTCGTAGATGCTCATCTGGGATGCGGGCTTTCTTGCTGGAAAATCCTGCCGGCAAGCCTGCCCACTGAGTTGATCACAGTGACATCGCCATGTCGGTCAGGACAATGAGAACGATGCCGCTCATGAAGCACCAAAGCAGCGAGGTGACAAGCCCCAACACGGTCAGGCCAAGGTACCGCCAGCCATATGACAGGTGATTCAGCGCGGCCCCTGCAAGGATCAGGGGGGCAGCAAACATCACACCGAATACCCGGAACGGCACCAGCAGGCGCGGGCCATCGTCGATGATAGAGACAAACGAGGGCCGGGTCTGGCCGAGCCACAGCCAGGCAGAGTGCACCAGCCCCGCGCCCACCATGCCAAACGCCATCACCACCAGAAACGTGTCATAGTCCATTGCCAGGGCACTCCCACTCACCAAAGCGAAACACTTCCACCCCGAACCAGCCCTTTTTTGCGGCCATCGGAGACGCTTGCGGAATGTCCTTGCAACAGGCATACCAGTTGCGTTTCGCCTCCACGCAACCGGATCAACGCGACCATGATGCGCCGCCATCGCAGGCACACTCAGGCTCACGGCCCAAAGGAACGTTCTGTCGGACGGCTGGCCCTGACGTTTGCCGGCATGGTGTTCGTGACGGCCGGTTTCATCCTGACCTGGTTGTTCCTGGCAGATCGCGATTTGCTGTTCTCAAGCCCGTCCACGGCCAGCAGCAGTGACGAGCAAGGCCAGCCAGCCGCGCCAGTCATGGCACGCTACCGGTTTGACCGGGCAGAACTCATCGCGCCGACCCGGCTTGTCACCCGTTTTGAAAAGCGCACGCTGGGCAACGTCACCAAGCTCGACCTGTTGCTGCCCTGGCCCTATCAGCCAGGAACCGTGCCGAGATTGCCCGACACAGCAGCCGCGTTTGACAACTGGCTGATCCTGACACTCGATACAGGCGGCAAGGATGAACTGACGCCGATTGAACGTTATGGCGAGATTTACCCGGTCTATTTCGATGGCGAGCCCGAGCAGGCTGAAGGCAACCTGCTTCGCTACAGGTTCAAGGAAGGCTCACCCTATGCAGACCTGGTGCTTTACGTGGCCAATGCAGGCGGGGAACAGGTGGTGCATCGCTGTGACAAGAAGCCGTCCGTGCTGGGGCCCATCCTGTGCGAGCGGACCATTCAGCTGACCAGCGAGATCAGGCTTCGCTTGCGCTTTGCAAGGAGCCACCTGCAGGACTGGGCCGGCATCGAGAAGAACGTCCGCACCGCCATGGCAAACATGCTGCGCATCGTCCCCGGCAGCTGAATTGTGCCAGGTGGCGCGCGCACCCAGGTCTATTCCAGATCGTAGTCCAGAATGGCCATCGAGAAGTTGTAGGACAGGTCGTCCGGATCCTCGTCATCGCGGAACACCACGCCGATGAACTCCTCACCGACGTACACCTCGCAAGAATCGTCCTTCTGCGGGCGCTGGCGCAGCTGAATGTCCGGCTGTTTAAAGACGCGGTGGAAGTACTTGGTCAGCTTGGAAATTTCATCAGGGGTCATGTTGGCCTCTTGCAGCGAATCCGGGGTGTATGCGTGTCAGACACGATTCCGGTGAAGGTCTAGCCTCTAACCATGCCGATGAACAACCCCGCAAACGGGTTACTCGCTGTCCTGTCCGGATTTTTCTGCAGGCAGGAGCTGATCCATGATGCGGGCGGGCTCGCTGCATCCGGCATAGCCAACCACCTTGGCCGGCACACCAGCGACCGTCCTGTTCGGCGGCACGTCATGCAGCACGACCGAACCCGCCGCCACGCGCGAGCAATGCCCGATCTCGATATTGCCGAGGATCGACGCCCCTGCCCCGATCAGCACACCGTGGCGTACCTTCGGATGCCGGTCACCATCTGCCTTGCCGGTGCCGCCAAGCGTAACGGAATGAAGCAGCGATACGTCATCCTCGACGACAGCCGTTTCACCGATCACGATGGAATGGGCATGGTCGATCATGATGCCGCGGCCAACGCGGGCACCGGGGTGGATGTCCACACCAAAAATCATCGAGGAGCGGCTTTGCAGATAGTAAGCAAAGTCCTTGCGGCCCATCTCATAAAGCCGGTGTGCCATCCGGTAGGTCTGAATAGCCTGGAAACCCTTGAAGTAAAGCAGTGGCTCGATGAACCTGTGGCAGGCGGGGTCGCGGTCATGAATGGCAATAATGTCTGCACGTGCAGCAACGCCAATGTCCGGATCAGCCTCAAGCGCATCCTCAAAGCCCTGCACGATCAGTTCGGCGCTGATATCGGCATTGCCAAGCCGCTGCGCCAGACGGTGGCACAAGGCTTCCTCGAAGCTGTCCGGATTGAGAACAGACGTGAAGATGAAACCACCAAGGCTGGTATCGAGCCGGGTGATGTCTTCGGCCTCGGCCCGAATACGGTCCCATACTGGATCCAGTGACTTGATATTGCGGGCTGTTTCTTGAACCGACATGGCGACAAGCCTCCTGCTTGTTCAGTGACGCGCAACCTGCAATGGGCAGGCTGATGGCCATCTGACTGCCCCCTATGTAGCGCCGAAACGTGTCAGCGCCAAGTCAGGCCTTCGAAGAAGGTGAGTAACGCCTGTGTGAAGACATCGTTCTTGTCGCCGGCAACCATATGCCTGGCCCCTGCAATATCGGCAAATTTTGCATGTGGAACGGCAGCCACGAACGCCTCCACTTCATCTTCGCCGACGAGTTCGCTTTCCCGTCCACGCACCAGCAGAACCGGCATTTTCAGGTGCCTGGCAGCGTCAAACCCCTCTGCCTCGACATCGCGGGCATGTTTTTCCGGGTCTTCACGGCTGGAGATGAAATTCGGGTCCCAATGCCATCGGTAGCGGCCATCCTCGCCCTGCCGCAGGTTCTTGGACAGGCCTGACAGGTTGGTGGGCCGTGGCCTGTGCGGCAGGTATTTCGAGATGGCGTCTGCAGCCTCCTCCACGCTGGCAAAGCCCTCTTCGGCGTGTTCCTGCATGAAACCGATAATTCGTGCCACGCCATCGACGCGCATCTTCGGCGTGATATCCACCAGTACAAGCGCAGAGATTGCCTCGTTGCCCCGCTCGCTGCCGCCGGCAAAAAGCCCCGCCAGCCCGCCAAGTGACGCCCCCACCACACCCGGGGTAAACCCGGTGCGCTGCTTCAGCTCATCCACTACGCACAGCATGTCCTTGGCAAACCAGTGAAACGAGTAGTCCTCGCTGGGTATCCAGTCGCTGTCCCCGTGGCCGCGCTGGTCGAAGGTCACGGCCGTGATACCGTTCCTCGCAAGAGCGTCAGCCGTGCCGCCCCAACTGTGCCGGGTTTGTCCGCCGCCATGCGCCAGCACCACGCAACCGCGCGATGATTTGGCTTCGCGAATATCGCCCGCCAGCCGGTTGCCCTGTGCACCGGTAAACTCGATTGACTTCACTGCCGTCATGGCCGCCTGTCCAGAAAATCCAGCACCGAAAGCTTGTAGGTCTTGTCACCCACCGCCTTCATGTGATCGCGCCCGGGCAGCACAACACCTTCGGCACCGGGGATTGCATCCACCAGTGTGCTGACGCTGCCGGCAATCTCGTCATCCTCGCCAGCCACCACCAGCGCCGGCGCATCGATCTTGCCGAGATCCTCAACCGTCACGATTTCCCGGTGCGAAGAGATACACGTCGCCAGTGCCTCAAGGTCCGACTTGGTTTGCTCGGCGAACAGTCGAAACGCCTTCGCTCCTGCATCCTTCACCGCACCGGCAGACTCGGCTCTCAGCGCTTCGGCAATCTCGGCGGCACCGCCAACACCGTGGATCATGTTTCCAGCCAGACCGGCAATGATCAGCGAGCGCGCCTGCGCGCCATGGTGGATGCCGATCAAAGCGGTCAAGCGCGCGCCCATTGAGTAGCCCATGATGTCGGCCATAGGCAGCCCAAGATGAGTGAGCAGCCTGCTGGAATCAGCTGCCATCTGCCGCGACGTATAGGCATCTGGCTCGTAAAGCTTCTCGCTCTTGCCATGGCCACGGTTGTCGATGGTGATCACCTGCCGCCCTGCCTTGGTCAGCAGGTCGATCCAGCCCGTCGACTTCCAGTTTACAGCCGCATTCGACGCAAATCCGTGGATCAGCAGGATGGGTTCACCTTCCCCATGAACGTCGTAGGCGATCTTTACGCCATCTGAATCAAAGCTGGGCAAGGGATTGAATCTCCGCATCAGGTTCAAGGGCTTGGCCGCCGGTCGCAAGGTATGCTATCGCCTGCGCAGCGGTCCACCATAAAGCCGCGCGTCATCAACACCCGTTTTCGCCGGCTTCAAACCGCCGGCTACGCTTGAGGCAGAACCAATGGCAGACACCGGCACCCCCAAGTTCCACAATGACATGGGCGTCAGCTCGATAGAGATTGGCGCGCGGGAGTTCCAGTGCACCGGCGCTCATGCGCCGTTCGATCACCCGCACGTCTTTCTGGACATGGGTGACGACAACGAAATCGTGTGCCCCTATTGCTCGACCCATTACCGCCACGTTGAAGACCTCAAGCCTTTCGAGGCCCGCCCGCCCGAGGCCGTCTTTCACGACTGACCTTGAAACTCTTCAGCTGGGCTTCAGCTGAAATGACAACGGCGGCGCTGGCCCCTCAACCAGCACCGCCGCTATTGGCGTTCGCATTGCCATTTCAGGCAGTGGCGCTCTCACCCCTCAGAAAGAGCAGCCGGCCTGGCTAATAGTCCAGCAGGCAATGCTGAACTGAACGCTTGAGGGACTGTCTCATTCAGCTAGTGTGATTACAATTTGAATCAATTTTTACGGTGAAGAGAAGCTTAACGTTCACCATGTCCGACGCGCCCGACATCCGCCAATACTCACCCGAAGATGAACCGGTTCTGATCGCGCTGATCCGTGAGCTGCAGGCCCACGAGCGCCAGCACTACGACCGCATGCTCGCACCCGAAGATATTGCGGGATGGTATGTGGATGACCTGAAGCGCGATTGCCGCGATCACGCAGGCCATATCCGCCTTGCCTGGCTTGCCGGCAAATGCGTCGGCTATTGCGTGATTCTTACCAGGGTCCGCAACGAAGAAGCCGACGAGGAGCCGTTTGACTATGCCTATGTCAGCGAGCTGGCGGTCACCGGAGCCGCGCGCGGTAGCGGCATAGGCAAGACCTTGCTGGCAGATGCCGAGCAGTTGGCCCGCGCCGCAGATGCCCGCTGGCTGCGCGTGTCAGTATTGTCGCGCAATGCTCTCGCGCGGGAGGTCTACACCGGCTATGGTTTTCGAGATCATCTCACCACCATGGAAAAACCACTGACATGAGACTTGTAGGAAAGACCGCCATCGTAACCGGCGGTGCATCGGGCTTCGGCGAAGGTATTGTGCGCCGCTTTATCGAGGAAGGCTGCAAGGTCGTCATTGCAGATATCAACGACCAGCTCGGCGAGCAGGTCGCTGACGACATCGGCAGTGCGTGTATCTACTGCCACTGTAATGTCACCAGCGCCGACGATCTGAACGCCGCTGCCCAGCTGGCAACAGACAGCTTTGGCAGCCTCGACATCATGGTCAACAATGCCGGCATGCCGCAGACCAACCAGCCCATGCTGGACGTGGACGAAGACACCTTCCAGAAGATTTTCGATGTCAACGTGAAGTCGATATTCCTGTCTGCCAAGGCGGTAGTGCCGATCATGCGCGAACAGGGCTCAGGCTCTATCATCAACACGGCATCTTCCGCAGCCTTGAGACCACGGCCCGGCCTGGTTTGGTACAACGCCTCCAAGGGCGCTGCCACGACAATGACCAAGGCCATGGCAATTGAGCTGGCACCCGACCAGATCCGGGTAAATGCACTCTGCCCCGTTGCAGGTGACACCCCCATGCTTGGCGCATTCATGGGTGGCGAAATCACCAACGAAATGAAGTCCGCGTTCATCTCCACCATCCCCATGGGCCGCTTCTCCACCCCACGCGATATGGCCAATGCCGCCTTGTTCTTCGCTTCTGACGATAGCGAGTTCATCACCGGGGTGTGCATGGAAGTGGACGGTGGACGCTGCATCTAGTGCCAAAGCCGGATGTCATAAGCCTCAAACAGGCCAGACGGATTGCACTGACAGCACAGGGTCTATCGGGCCACCAACCCGAACCGAAGGCAACCAGGTGGACCACCCTCGGCAAGGCAATTGACGATCTGAACCTGCTTCAGATCGACAGCGTGAACGTATTGTCCAGATCACACTACCTGCCGCTGTTCTCCAGACTGGGCAGCTATGACAGGGATGTGCTGGACCGGCACACGCTGGCAGACAGGAAGCGCAAGTGCTTCGAGTACTGGGCACATGAAGCCAGCTTCCTGCCCCACAGGTTCCAGCCACTGCTGAGATGGCGGATGGACGATGCCAGAAACGGCCAAGGCATCTACAAGGGCTTGACTCAATTCGCAAAGGAAAAGCCGCAAGTTCTTGAGCAGACTCTCGAAAAGGTCCGGCAGGAAGGACCGTTGAGACCACGCGACTTCGGACAACCTGCTGTCAGATCAGGAGAATGGTGGGGATGGAACGAGCACAAGACCGCGCTTGAGTACCTGTTCTGGACCGGTGACGTGACAACGGCAAAGCGGGACGGCTTTGAGCGGGTCTACGATGTGCCCGAACGCGTTCTGCCCGATGAAGCCCTCAACGCCCCGACACCGGATCGCACCGATGCCATGCGCCAACTGGCACGGCAGTCGGCACGGGCACTGGGCATTGCCACCGAAACCGACATCCGCGACTACTTCCGCCTGCCGCTTAAGTGCGCCAGGCAGGCCGTGCAGGAGCTGGTGGAGGCAGGTGACATCACGCCAGTGCAGGTGGAGGACTGGACCAGGCCTGCCTTCATCTGGAAGGATGCCCGTCCCGCCCGCAAGTTCGCCCGCGCCACCGTGCTGTCGCCGTTCGACCCGCTGGTATGGAACCGGGACCGGGCGCACCGTCTTTTCGGTTTCCACTACCGCATCGAAATCTACACGCCGGCACCAAAGCGGCAGTTCGGCTATTACGTCCTGCCCATCCTTGCCGGCGAGGACCTGGTGGGACGGCTGTGCATGAAGGCCGACCGGCAGGCCTCCACCCTGCGCATCAACGCCGCCTGGCACGAGAACGATGTTGCACCTGGCCCGGTCGCGGAAGCCATCAGCCCCACACTGGAGCAGATGGCCGGATGGCTGGGCCTTGAGCGGGTTGAGGTGGCGCCGCGGGGAAACCTTGCGAAGGCACTGCGCAATTCCGCTTGAGTGGAACTCAGACCACCCCTTCGCGCACCAACTCGTCGGTCACATCGGAAATTGCGCCGCGCAGCGTTTCGACCAGGAAATCCGCCTCGTCGCGCGTCAGCACCAGCGGCGGCGACATGACGTCGAGGTGACCCATCGGCCGCACCAGCAGCCCGCGCTCCTCGCACAAATTGGAGATGCGCTTGGAGATATTCACCTCGTGCGGAATGTGCGCCTTGGTCTTCTTGTCGGCCACATACTCCACGCACATCATCATGCGCTTGCCGCGCACATCACCGACGATGGGAAGCTCGGCAAGCTCACGCAGCCGGCCTTCAAAGTAGTCACCTACCTTGCGCACATGGCCGCATATGTCTTCGCGCTCGATGATTTCGATGTTCTTGAGCGCCACCGCACAGCCGATCGGGTGGCCGGCACAGGTGAACCCGTGGGCAAACCAGCCGTCCGGATTGTCGGTGGAGACAACCTCGTGGATCTCGTCGGAATAGAGCGTCGCCCCCATCGGGAAGTAACCCGACGTGATGCCCTTGGCCATGACGATCATGTCCGGCTGGATGCCGAACTCGTCCCATGAGGCGAACATGTGACCGATGCGGCCAAACGCGGTCACCACCTCGTCGGCGATGAACAGGATGTCGTGTTCCTTACACACCTCGAGCATCTTCTTCAGGTAACCCGGCGGCGGCGGCACAACTCCGCCCGATGCCTGGATCGGCTCGGCGATGAAGCAGGCGATGTTGTCTGCCCCGAGTTCGGCAATCTTGTCCTTGAACTCCTGCACCAGATGGTCGGTGAACTCGGCCTCGGTCATGCCTTCGCCATTGCGGTAATAGTACGGCGCGGACAGGTGATGGATGAAGCTGGACAGATATTGGAACTCCTCCTGCCGGTCGCCATCGCGCA
>JAWVYF010000025.1:0-17612 GCA_033722845.1 Anderseniella sp.
GGATGCGCCGGAGGTTCAAGCCATCTTCGCGCTGGCTGAGCCTGTGGACGCAGAGCCGCGCAGCCGAGAGCAAATCTGGCAGCTCTTCCTGGAGACGCTGGCAAAGCCCGAGCAAGAAGAGGAAGAAGCGCCGCCGCCGACCATCCAACTGCCTTGATGCTTGCTGCCATGTCGCTTTCCTATTCCCTGGCCTTGAGCACGCTGACCAGATCGAGATTGAACACCCGGCGGATGACAATCATGCCGGAGAGTATGCCGGCCAGCACCACCACGATGCTCGACCAGCCGAAGGCCTGGCGCTCCAGTATGAAAGGCACCCGGAACACGTCGCTCTGAAAACCTTGTACCACCGCCCAGGAGAACCCTGCTCCCAGCAACCAGCCAACAGGCTGCGCCAGCGCGACGATGATCGCCAGTTCCAGCCCGAGCACCGTGGCGACTTCGCCCCCCGTGAAGCCAAGCACCCGCAGGCTGGCCAGTTCGCGGGCCCGCTCCGACAGTTGAATGCGCGCCGAGTTGTAGACCACACCAAATGCGATAATGACCGATAGCACCACGTAGACCGTGGTCATGACGAAGATGTTCTGCCTGATCGTCTCACGGAACAACCTCAACGATGTCTCGCGCAGCGCCAAAGATGCCGCTGCGGGCATCTGTTTGATGTCGGCATAGATTTCGTCCAACCGCAACGGGTCAAGTCGCAGGTAGGCGCCAGACCGGCGCGGTCCCAGTGACGAAAGTTCATCCAGCTGGTCAAGCCGCATGTGAGCTGACAGGCCGGTGTAAGTCTGGTTGATCAGCGTAACCGGCACATCAACCTGTCTGCCGCCTTCTTCCAGCAGCGACAGTTGCACCAGATCTCCGGTTCGCGCGCCCAGCTTCCAGGCCAGGCGCTCCGACAGCACGATACCCGACTGAGGCAGGCTCAGCGCATCCAGATCGAGATCAAGCACCTGGCTGAGATCGGTGTGTTCAGGCTTGGCCGTGATCGCAATGCGCTCACGCCGTGACCCCAGGCTGATTTCAGCCGCCATGGTACGGAATGGTTCAACAACCAGGACGCCCGGCAGGTGTGCCACCTCATGCATGGCTCGCGGGGCCAGTGGCGATGAGAACGTAATCGTAGCGTCCTGACGCTCGGTCCTGAAGAACACTGTGTCGATCATGAAGTTGACTGCGCCGAACGAAAACATCGCTGTGACCAGCAGCGCAACCGCCATTGAGCTGCCGATAACGGCAAGCCCGCTCCTTACTGGCCAGCGCACCAGGTGGCGCACCGCCATGACAGCCAGTTGCGAGGTCACGCGCCCTGCGAACCGGGTTAATGCGCCAGCCTTGCGGTAGTGTGTCGGCGGGGCGGGTTGCATGGCGGTTGCGGGGGGCAACGAGGCCGCGCTGTACACAGCCTTCAAGGCACCGGCAACGGCAGCTGCGATACTGGCGATAGCAGCAATCGCATAGACCCCGGCAGAGCGTTCGAAGATGAAAAACGGGAAGTGGAAGAACTGTGCATATAGCCGGGTTAGCCCGTCACCCAGCCAGGTGCCTGCAGCGAAGCCGATCAGCACCCCGGCAATGGCGATGATGACGACCAGTTTTACGTAGTGCATCGCGATTGTGAAGCCTGAATAGCCTAACGCCATCAGCAGCCCGATCTGCTCACGCTCAAGCGCAATCAGACGCGACAAGATCATGTTGATCAAGAAAGCCGACACCAGGAGGAAGATTGGCGGAATGACCCGCGCCATGGCCTTGAGCTGGTCGAGTTCGCTGTCCAGAAAGGCATGTGAGATCTGGTCCTTGCGGCCATAAGCGCCAGTCCCGCCGTATGGCTTGAGCAACCGGTCCACCTGTGCTTTCACAGCGTCTTCGGTCTGGCCACTGCGCAGCAAGAGTGTCAGCGAGTTGAATGCGCCTTTCATGTCGGTGGCGGCTTCAAGCGTTGACCGGCGCATCCAGATGACGCCGAACCGGCGGTCGTCCGGTACCAGGTCACCGGGGCCGATGGCATATACGTACTCAGGCGACAGAGCTATGCCAGTGACCTGCAGCACCAGCCGGTTGCCCTTGACCGTCGCCGCCAGTGTGCTGCCGGGCTTCAAGTCATGGGCACGGGCAAACGACTGCGAAATCACAGCTTCCAGTGGGCGGCCCGGCAACGGCATGCGGCCTTCGCGCAAGTATGGCTTGTTCAGCCTTGCTTCCCGATGATCCGGCATTGACAGCAGCACGCCGGATGCCGGCTCACGCATGCCCGCAATGTCCAGCAGGCCGCGTTGTTCGATGCGTGGTTCTACTGCCAACACGCCGTTGATGGTCTGCAGTCGTGGCGCGAGCGTCAATGGTGCGCGGCTTGCGCTGGCAAACAGGTGCGCGAAACTCTGACGCTGATAATATGCCTCACGGGTGCTCTTGAGTGAGTTGTGCGAGCCGACTGCCAGGATCAGCGTGGCAACGCCGCACGCCAGTACAAGGGCTACCGCCAGCGCTTGTGCCCACAACCGCCGGCCATCCCTGAGCAGCTTGACATCAAGTGCGCGCATGTGTGGCCACTACTTCCATCTTCACCAGTCCAGTTCTCCCGGTGTCAACCGCTTTGGGTTCAGTTCGACGTTGGCAATGCGACCATCAGCAAACCGGAAAATTCTGTGCGCCAACTGGCGAATGACCGCATTGTGGGTGATGATTGCCGTTGTCGTACCCAGCGTTTCGTTGACCCGGACCAGCGCGTCCAGCACCAGTCTGCCGGTTTCGCTGTCGAGTGCTCCGGTCGGCTCATCACACAGCAGTACCCGCGGGTTCTTCGCGATGGCCCGGGCGATCGCCACACGCTGCTGCTCACCGCCGGAAAGCTGGGCCGGAAAATGATCCAGGCGAGCCGACAGCCCGACCAGGTCGAGCGCGTCTTCCGCCCGCATCGGGTGATGTGAGATTTCCGTGACCAGCGCCACGTTCTCACGCGCCGTCAGACTGGATATCAGGTTGTAGAACTGGAAGACGAAGCCGATGTGCTCCCGCCGGTAAAGCGTCAGTTGATGGCTGCTGAAGCCCGATAGATCCTGACCGTCAAACAGCAATGTTCCCGAGGTCGGCTCATCCAGCCCGCCGAGGATGTTCAAAAAGGTCGACTTGCCGCTACCCGATGGCCCGAGCAGGACGCTGATTTCGCCTTCATGCAGCTGCGCATTGGCCCCACGCAAGGCGTAAACCTCCACCTCGCCGGTGCGGTACACCTTGGTCAGGTCGCGCACATCAAACACGACGGGCGCACCTGACACCTGTGACAGGGGTGCGGTTGCCGGATGTGCGTTGGTATTCATCTCAGTGCACCAGTTCAAGACTGCCCCCGCGGCTGACCACTCTAGGGCAGGCGAAGGTCGGGGCATTGACACACGTCAACGACCGCCGGGCTGGCGCAGGTGCACTATGGTCTGGACGCACCAATGTGGAGACACGCCCCCATGGCCTTCGATGAACTGATTGCCCGCATCAAGTTGCTGCTCACCGAGATGCAGAACCAGCCAGGCGATGAGCACGAGTTGCTTGAGCAGGTCCATGCCGAACTGGCCGAGTTGAAGGCCACCGGGCAACCACTGCCTGAAGACCTGGTGCAGCTCGAACAGCAATTGCAGGAGCTGCTGCGGCCCTGACTTGCCAAGGAGGACACAACCCGATGAAACCTACACGCACCTGGATACTGATTGCAGACGGCGCGCGTGCCCGCGTGGTCGAGAACCTTGGCCCCGGCAAGGGCGTCAGCGAAGTGGCAGGTATGGAGTTTTCTCAACCAGCCGAGCGCAACCGGGACATGATGTCAGACCGGCCGGGCCGCAGCTTTGAGAGCGCCGACAACAGCCGGCATGGCATGGAACCACCGAGCGATCCCAAGCGGCTGGCAGAGGCCGAGTTCGTGACGGGCCTTGTTTCCATGCTGGACGAAAAGCTCAAGGCCGGCGCATTCGACCGGCTGGTGCTGGTGGCCGCGCCGCAGGCACTCGGTGACATTCGAAAGGCATTGTCCAGCCAGCTGGCTGACGCCGTTTATGGCGAACTGGCAAAAGACCTGACGAAGCTGCCGAACAATGACCTCGCCAAGCACCTGGGCGAGGTGATGGCAGTCTGAGACCGCCATCACGCCGCTTCGTTCTGCTACACAACTTCCTGAGCGGTGATGACCCGAAATGTCCGGGTCTCACCGTCGTGTTCGCGTATCGACACGTACTCGCCGGGCCGGAAGCGTTCGTCGCCAAACCGGTAGCCGGCTTCATCATCGTCCGGATCACCGTGAATGTCATAGTGGAACGCCCACGATCCACCGGGCTTTCGGATCAGGTGACCAAGCTCGTGTTCGTCAGAGCCCCAGAACCGGGCAACGCGGCACCGCTCGCGAAGCTGTTTCCATTCTTCCGCCGAGATGCGGTCCATGTTGTCGAGCGGCGCAACCAGCAGGTAGCCATGTTCACGGCTACCATTTGGAAACGCCTTGTCACGGGCCAGTTCAAGCCGGATCTGTTTCAGTGCCATGAGTATCCTCCAATCATCTTGTCGTGCTGAGCTGTTGTCAGTGTGACATCAGCACTGGCAGGCCGGCTCGCTTCAGGACAGTTTCACTGGCTCCGCCAAACACGAACTCTCGCACCCGCGAATGACCATAGGCACCCATCACCAACAGATCGGCATTGCTGTCCGACGCCTTGTTGAGCAGCGCCTCGCCCACATCGCCATGTGCCGTTGGCATCGGCTCTGCCGTTACTTTCAGACCATGCCGCGCCAGCGTGGCCGCCAGTTCAGCACCGGGCATGTCACCCGCCTCGTCGCGGTTCTTCTGCGGATCGATCCAGGTCAAGGTGATGCTGTCACCGGCCTGCAATATCGGAATGGCGTCGAAAACCGCCCGGGCAGACTCGCGCGTGGCGTTCCAGCCGACCAGTGCGCGCTTGCCGACGGTGTCGAACACCCGGCCGCGCGGCACGATCATCACCGGCCGGCCAGCACCCATGATGACATTGCCCATGAATTCCGCCTCAACGCCGCAATAGGTGTCAGGATCAACCTTGGTGACAATGGCCAGATCCGCCACGCGCGCCGCGCTGCAGAACTCGCCGGAGACGTTCATGTTGATGGCATCCAGTTGACGCCAGTCGCCTTGCAAGCCGTTGGCATCCAGCATGTGGTCAAACTTCTCGCGCACGCTGGCCGCCATCTCTTCGTAGCGCTTGCGCTGGGTGTCCACCACATCGGCCATCGCCATGCCTGCATAAGCGGCATAGACCTCCACGGACGGCACAACATAAATCCCTGAGACATGTGCCTGATGGGCATTGGCGATGCCTGCTACCGTCGGCAAAAACGAGTCCAGGTTGTCGATGTCGTTGAGGCTGACGGCAATTGTCTTGATGGTCATGGTGGGAAACTCCGTGTTGCACCAGCATTGCCAGCAAGTAAGCCACTGACCTCCCCCGGCGGCATTGATCAGTGTCAACACACTGGCAAAGGCCACCGGCACACAAGTGCCTGCACAAATCGAAAATTCACCAAGGCTCTAACTATGGTTCTTTGCCCACAGCAGGTCCAGCACCACCGCCGCCACGATCACGAAGCCGCCGATAATCGAAACCGATGTCAGCGTCGTGCCGATGAGAAGCGCCGCCGTGCCGGTCGCGACGACAATTTCGGTCATGGTCAGCAATGCCGCCCTGGTCGCCGGCACCAGCCGGGCACCCCATAACTGGCCAATCATTGATGGCCACAAGGCCAACGCGCCAAACGCAATAATGACCAGTAGCACCTCGCCGCTGATCTGCGGCAGTTCCGGCCCGCCACCGGTCATCATGACTGCCGCAACCAACGAGAGAATTGAGGCGAACAAAACAGAACTGAAAACGCTTTTGTGCGGATCGACCGCAGGCCGGGCGCGAACGAGCGAAAGTGTGATGCCCCACGAAAAGCCGGCGCCCAGTGCCGCCCAGTCGCCGGCATTGCGCGGCAACGGCACGCCGCCATCTCCGCCAAGCAGCAGCCACAGGCCCGCAAATGCAATGATCACCGCAAATGCCCGGGCAATATCGAGCCTGATGCCAAACACCAGGCGGTCGAACAGGGTGGTCCAGATCGGCAGCATGTAGAACAGGAAGATCGCCCGCACCACGTCGGTCATGATGACGGAAACGAAGTACAAGGTGGCAGACACCCCCATGCCAAGTCCAAAGACCACCATCCAGGGCCACTGCCCCCGGTCCTTGCGGGCAAACAGCAGCATGGCCATGAACGCGAACGGAAGGCCACCACACAGTGTCAGCGCGGCGGCCCACATCGGGCCCAATCCGGCATCCGCCACATACCGAAGCGGGATCCAGAACAAGCCCCACATGGCAGCACCGCCGGCAATTGCCAACGAGGCTCTCATGTCCAATGCGCCGCGCGAGTCGGTAATCTCACTCATGTCGACCATCTGGCCGCATGGTACTTGTAAACACAAGCCCGTTGTAACCAGCCGGTAAACTTGGCAAGACTCCGGCAGCCGCACATCCACTGACCCTGGTCCATGACTGACAGCACTGACACCAACACCACAAGGCGTTCACGCCGCGGCCGTGGGCAACCACGCGAGCGCGATGCATCTGGTGGTTCGCAGCGCATCGTTGCCGAAGGTGGCCGCTTCATGCCGTTGTCTGCCCCCCAGGCTGACACGATCCGGCAAGCCGCGTTCGATATCCTTGCACGTATCGGCATGGGTGAAGCCCCACCCGACGTCGTGAAGCTGGTTTGCGATGGTGGCGGGAACGTTTCTGATGGCGGCCGGTTGCTGTTTCCGGAACAGCTGATTGAACGCTGCCTTAAAGCTCTGCCTCGCGAAGTAACGTTGTGTGGCCAGTCACCCGCCCATGATCTCGTTCTCAGTGGCAGCCGGGTTCACGTCGGCACCGGCGGGGCGGCACCCAACATCGTCGATATCGAAACCGGCAGGTACCGGAATTCAGTTCTGAACGATCTGTATCAGGCCGCCCGGCTGGCCGATGCCCTGCAGCATGTGCACTTCTTCTCGCGCTCGCTGGTGGCCCGTGACATGCCCACGCCAGAGGCACTTGAGGTAAACACCGCATTCGCCTGTCTTGCGGGCACGTCAAAGCACGTTTGCGTATCAGCATCGACTGCCCGGCACGTCGAACTGATCGCACAAATGTGCTTCATGGTGGCAGGCTCACGCGAAGCGTTCCAGGACCGGCCATTCCTGTCTCTCAATGTCAATCATGCCGTGCCGCCCCTGCGCTTCGATGCGGACGCCTGCGAGGTGCTGCTAAAAGCAGTGGAATTCGGCATCCCGGTGATGGTCAACACGTTCGGGCAGTTGGGGGCCTCCAGCCCGGTAACTGTGGCAGGATGCGTGGCGCAGACAATCGCTGAAACGATTGCCGGAATGGTGGTCGGCTGGCTGGCCGACCCGTCCGCCCGATTGGTCTTCGGACCCCGCCCCATGGTTACCGACCTGCGCACCGGAGCCATGTCCGGCGGCAGTGGCGAGCAGGCCCTGCTGACCGCTGCCAGCATCCAGATGGCGCGCCACCTCGACCTGCCCAACTCCACCATTGCAGGTGCCACGGACAGCAAGATCGCCGATGCCCAGGCCGGCTACGAGAAAGCCCTGAACGTTGCTCTTGCAGCACATGCAGGATGCAACTTCATCACACAGGCCTGTGGCATGCAGGCAGGCCTGATGGCTGCATCGCTGGACAGCTACGTCATAGACAACGACATGCTGGGCGCAATCCTGAAGTCGTTATCAATGGTCGAGGTATCAGACGCAACCCTGGCGCTCGGCAGCATTGCAGATGTGGTGGCTGGCGAAGGGCATTTCCTGGGACAACCCGATACGCTGGCGCGCATGTCGAGCGATTTTCTGTACCCGCAAATCGCAGACCGGCACCCGCCAGTGGCATGGGAACAGGCAGGTTCGCCGGACATCCGGTCGGTTGCCATCGGACGGACCAAGGACCTGCTTGCAAGCCACTTTCCCGATCACCTGCGCAGAGACCTGCAAACCCGTATACGGCACGAGTTCGACATTCTCTTGCCAGAGGAGGCAATGAAAGCATCATGAAGATCGCAGTCATGGGCGTTGGCGCCATGGGATCGGTTTATGCCGCCCTGCTTGCAGAGGCTGGCAACGATGTCTGGGCCATCGACACATGGGCAGAACATCTCGACGCCATCCGGCAAAACGGCCTGCGCGTGGAAGGCGCCAGCGGTGACCGTATCGTTACCAATGTTCACGCCGTAAGCGATGTTGCCGAAGCTGGTGAGTGCGACCTCTATATCATCGCCACCAAGGCGTCGGGCGTCGAAGCGGCGGCGCGATCAATTGCACGGGTCATGGGGGGCACATCTCTCGTGTTGACGATCCAGAACGGATTGGGCTCTGGAGAACGGATCGCGCAATTCATGCCCACAGGCAACGTGTTGCTGGGTGTGGCGGATGGCTTTGGCGCATCCATGAAAGGCCCCGGCCATGCACACCACAACGCAATGAAGCTGATCAGGCTCGGCGAGATGAACGGTGGCCTGACCGAAAGGCTCGCCCAGGTTGAACAGGTCTGGCAGCGCGCCGGGTTCAATGCAAAGGCATTTGAGGACATCAACCAGCTGATCTGGGAAAAGTTTCTGTGCAACGTTACGTTTTCTGCGCCATGCACCGTGTTTGATTGCACTGTCGGCGAGTTGATGGCCAACCCGGTCTGGTGGGACGTCGCCACCGGCTGCACACGTGAAGCCTATTCCTGCGGTATCGCGAAACAGATCAGTTTCGGTTTCGATGATCCTGTGGCCTACGTCACCGCTTTTGGTGCCAACATGCCCGATGCACGACCCTCGATGCTGCTGGACCATATGGCCGGCCGCGTGTCGGAGATCGACGCCATCAATGGCAGGGTGCCAGTGCTTGGCCGCGAACTGGGCATTGCCACGCCCTACAATGACACCCTGTGCGCCATCGTGCGCCGGCACGAGGAGGCGTTTGGATGAAGATTGCCCAGTTCAGCACCCGTGCCCGCACCGGCTATGGCGTAGTCTCCGGCAACAGCATCATAGAGCCGACGGAGGGCTTTTCATCGCGCTACGAGACCCTGCAGGCTGTGTTGGCCGATGACGCGCTGCACGCTCTGGCAAAAGATGTAGACGGGCGACCGGCCAGCATCTCACTGGACGACGTCCAGCTGCTGCCACCACTCGGGCCTGCCAACAAGGTCATCTGCGTCGGCATCAACTATCGCAAGAAATATCCGGTCGAAGGTGCCGCCCCGGAGCCCGACCACATCATCCTGTTTGCCAAGCATCATGATGCCATTGTCGGCCATGGCCAGCCGCTGGAGCTGCCCCGCGGCGAGGCAGCGGATACGTTTGACTATGAAGGCGAGATCGTGCTGGTGATTGGTAAGGGCGGCCGCCATATAACGCGCGCTCAGGCCCGTGACCATATTGCCGGTTACACCATCATGGACGATGGCTCTGTACGCGGCTGGCAAAAGCACTCGCTGCATGCCGGCAAGAATTTTGCCCGCTCGGGCGGGTGTGGACCCTGGATCGTCACAGCGGATGAGATCGAGGATATCAACCGGATGACTTTGACAACGGCCGTCAATGGTGAAACGCGACAGCAAACCAATGTCGCCAGCATGATCTTCCCACCCGATGAGCTGGTTGCGTACATCTCGCACTTCACTCCTCTGGCCGCTGGGGATTTGATCGCAACCGGCTCCCCTGAAGGCGCCGGTGGCAGTTTTTCCCCGCCAAAATTTCTGAGAGCTGGCGACGAGATCGAAATCACCGTGTCCGGTGTAGGCAAGCTTCGAAACCGCGTCGACGGCGCCTGAACTAGCCCCCCGCATACAGACTTGTGTTTCTTGCTTTGATTTTGGTCAACGCATTCAGTCCGCGGAATTTCTAGATTTCCACCAAGAAACGGCAACCACGTTTCAGAAGATGGAGGTGTTAGAAATGGCGAATTCTCTTCTCCCCAGGCTGTGGAGCGCAGGCGGCAAGAGCGAGGACCTGTTCTCCAACCTGCACCGCGAGATTGACCGGGTTTTTGACGATTTCACACAAGGTGCGCAGCTGCCCTGGTCTGCCGGAAACGGCAAGATGCTGCCACGAATGGAGTTGTCCGAGACGGAAAAGGAGTTCCGTCTGACGGCCGAGTTGCCCGGTGTCCAAGAGAACGACATTGACATTTCCCTCACCGCCGACCTGCTCACGATCAAGGCTGAGAAGAAGTCCGAAAGCGAGCGCAAGGAACAGGATGTCCATGTCAGTGAACGCAGCTACGGCCTATTCGAGCGTAGCACCCGGCTGCCATCAGCAGTCGACGAAGACAAGATTGATGCGACCCTCAAGAATGGTGTTCTGACCGTAGTCTTGCCGAAGACCGCAGAAGAACAGGCAAAGTCACGCAAGATAACCGTCAAGCCACACCATTGATGTTGCACACACTTGCAACTTTCGGGTCTCCCCCGGCCTGAAAGCTGCTGTCGGGCGGATCTGTACCCTGTTTCAGTGCGCGGGGTGCGGGTCTGCCCGGCGCTTTAATCTCACCTCACGGGCGCATTGCCTCAAGTCCCATTTTTTACACCCAACTGGTCCCAAAAATACAAGCGCTATTGGTGCTTGTGCATGTGGTGCAATGTGCCCTAGCAAAGGTCGTCCGATGCTGGGAAGACAGGCAAACGGGCCAGTAAAATGGGGAGCGCCTGATGGACATCGGAAATATCTGGGATTTCGCGCAGATCGTTCTGGCCGACATTGTGCTGTCCGGCGACAATGCGCTGATTATCGGGCTGGCTGCAGCCGGCCTAGCCCCGGAGTTGCGGAAGAAAGCGATCATGTTCGGCATGGCCGCGGCGGCCATCCTGCGCATTATCTTTGCGATTTTCGCCACCTATCTGCTGGAGGTTCAGGGCCTGCTGTTCCTGGGCGGACTTCTGCTCATCTGGGTATGCTGGCGGCTGTACGGAGAGATACGTGACCAGATGGCCGAGCGTGCAGCGGAAGCGCAAGAAGAGGCCGAAGAAGGCGGCTATGAGGGCCCGCCCCGGCGCACTCTTGGCCAGGCTTTGCTGTCGATTACCATTGCTGATGTTTCCATGTCGATTGACAATGTGCTGGCCGTGGCCGCCATCGCGCGGGAAAACACCACTTTGCTGATCTTCGGCCTCGCCCTGGCCATCGCTCTCATGGGGTTTGCTGCCTCAATCATCGTAAAGCTTCTCACCCGGTTCCCGCTCATCTCGTGGGCAGGTCTGCTTGTATTGATCTATGTCGCTGGACGGATGCTGTATGAAGGCTGGCCGGATGTTGCCGCGATGATCGGGCTTGCCTGACGGCTTTTTCCCTAGATGGAAAACCGGGCCTGCAAATGGTTGTCGAAATGCCGTGACTTGGCCGCAATTCGGCTCTATCCGATCCTGATCAAGCTGGTCTTTCCATTCGAGGAAACTTTCATGAAATTGGCCTCTGCCAAAGCACTTGCAATCGCCCTGCTGGCGCTCGCCTCCTCTGTTGTAGTGCTGCCCGCAGCCAGCGTTGCCGACCAGCAAACACTCACGCAGACCGACACAGCCATCATCGAGATGAAGGTCGGCAAGATCGGCTTTCTGATTGGGGTTTCCCGGGGTGACGGCCGTGTTTTCTACAATGGCCGCGAAGCCGGACTTGATGTGAACGGCCTGCGCGTTGGCCTGACCATCGGAGCGTCTTTCGCCAACATGCGTGGTGAAGCCTACAACCTGAAGCGGCTGGAAGACATCGCCGGCACCTATGTGGCGGCGCAGGCTTCCGTGGTCGCGGTCAAGGGTGGCGGACAGAACCTTGTGCTGGTCAACGAGCACGGCGTGCGGTTGGTGCTCTGGGGCGAGCAGAAGGGCCTTGATGCCTCACTTGATGCCGGTGGCATGGTGATCTCTCTGCGCGACTGACGGCACAAGCCAGCTTCAAATCCAAGCTGTTCAGATCAGGCCCATCTGCTTTAGCGAACCGAGGTCGAGCGTCAGATCCCGGCTCTGGAACTGGGCCATCACATCGGACAGGAATGAGCGCAACCGAAGCCTGGTCATCGGGTCCATGCCCACGTACCCTTCGCTCAGAAATCGACTGAACGAGAAAGGCGGTTCTTCGGCAACGGCAAGCGCGTCGCGGTCGACCAGTGGCAGGAGAAACTCTCCATCCGGTTCGATCTCCTCGAACACCTCACGGGCCTGACGGGTTGTAAGCGGCGAGCCGATATAGGCGTTGCGGATGAGGTAAAACAACTCGGTCGAAAAGGCACCATGCAGATCGCGCGCCGTCATCAGCGATGTCAGCGACTTGTCCAGAACAAATGCGATGACCATTTCCAGGCCCGCATTATGGGCCGCATTGATGAAGTCCAGATCATCAACAACCGTAAAAAACGGGTCCAGCCCATGAGCGGGAAGGTCCACGATGTAATCGCGCCCTGGCGTTTCGAGGATCGTATCGAACAGCCGGATCTGGCCAGAGGTTCGTTCGATATCGATGAGCGTCGAGCGCGATGGAAAGAACCGGTTTATGTGGCCGCGCGGCTCGTCACAATCGAACACGTGCGGGTCGCGTCCGGTTAGCAACAAATGATCGGTTATGAGACGGGCAGTCAGCGTCTTGCCGTTGCGGGACTCGTCTGAGCACACAACTGTAATTCGCGTTCCGGCACGATCGCTCACATGCGTTATCCTGTCGATGGTCCGGCAAGCCCTCGCCCCAGGCGGCGGGCACTTGCAGGACGAATCAAGTCAACTGATACCCAACGAACTTTGCGCAACCAGCCTGCAGCTGGTTCCGGCGCGCCATTGCTGCCCGAATTGCTATCGACACCATTGCTCGCGCACGGGCAGCTTGCCTGCCGTGGCAACCGCAACGCTTGTCGTTCTGCGATTGCCACAGGCTGATATGTTGCGATTACTTCTTGGACTTCGCCGGCTTGCTGCCGCCGTCGCCACCGCCGGTAAGCATCTGGACCAGGCGCAGCTGGCCGAACTCGGCATCGAGATCATCGCACCATTTCTTTACGTAGCCGCGCAGGACAAACGAGAAGTTGGCCGGCTTGCCGTCGGAATCCTTGTTGTCGACGAAGTTCTTGTAGGTAACGTTGGCCAGGTCGACCTGCTCTGCTGCCATCTCGTTGAGCTTCGGTATTTCGATTTCGCGGGCTTCATTCACGTTCTGGAAATACCGCTGGTAAGTGTTTTCATCCCATTCGAAGAAGTTGGTTTCGTTGATGAAATTGCGTGCAACGATGTAGTCGATGCCCTGCACGTAAGGGGTGACTTCCTGCAGTTCATCGAGCGAGGCAATGGCCGGGCCGACCACGTGGATCAGGCCCATTTCGAACATGCCGTCACGGGCGGCCTGAAGCACACCGATCTTCTCGAAAGTATCAAGCGCATAGGAAAGGTTGCCAGCCTTGAGGTCGACGATGGTGACAGGCACCTTGGCGGTTTCGAGCGTATCAAGAACCTTCATCTGGTCTGCCACATTGTGCAGGTCGATGATTTCGGTGATGTTTGGGTAAAACCGCTGCAGCGTGCCGCGCGGGTTTTCGGTATCAAAGGCACGAGCCAGCACATTGTTGCGGTGCAGGTGATCCAACAGTGCGCGAGAAATGGTGGTCTTGCCTACGCCGCCCTTGTCGGCACCAACCATGATGACTACGGGTTTCATGCTACAACTTTCCCTCTCTGGTCTTCATTCAATCGCCCCCACGGGACCGACCTCTTCTGGTCGCATAGCATGTTACAATGCAGTGCGCCACAGCTAGTGCCAACCGGACATTGCGAAAGGTGAGATGGATTTGAGCCAGCACTTTGACAATGGCGCAATCAGCTTTCAGAAGGCGGCCGACCTTGCCAGTCAAACGGGCTGGGGTGAGCTTGACTTTTTCAGCAGCGGACGCGCGATGGACGTCGCAGCGCGCATAGACGACAAGGTAGCCAAAGGTGCCCACGTGCTGCCGGGGCCGAGTGACGTTTTCAAGGCGCTGCAACTGACAGCACCTGGCCGTGTCCGTGCGGTTATCCTGGGTCAGGACCCCTACCCGACGCCTGGCGATGCGCATGGACTTGCGTTCTCCATCGCCGGCGGAGACCGCAAGCTGCCGCAATCCTTGCGAACGATCTTCAAGTCTCTCGAGAAAGACACCGGCATCGCTCCACCACCGCACGGTGACCTTACGCGCTGGGTGCAAAACGGGGTTCTTTTGCTCAACACATCGCTTACCGTCGAAGCAGGCAAGGCGAATGCACATCGCACGGTCGGCTGGGACGCGCTCGCGACTGAAGTGTTGGCTTTTCTGAATGCACAGCCCAGTCCTGTGGTGTTCATGTTGTGGGGCAAGCAGGCACAAGAGGCCGGAAAAGGGATCGATCAAAACCGGCACTGCGTAATTGAAACGGCCCACCCCTCTCCCCTTGCACATGGCGGCGGGCCTGAGCACCAGTTCATTGCAGCACAACCGTTCAGGCAAGCCGCAGACTGGCTTGAGGCACGGGGACTGCCCGCAATTGACTGGCACCTGCCAGATCGTCCTACTGCGGACTGACCCCCGGCGCGATTGACAAGGCGGGCAGCTACCGCATACGCAAGCGGCTCCGGAAGTTCCAGAGCCGGTGCAACATCAAGAGCTGGTCCATATGGTGAAAGCCCCCACGCCCGCATTCATGCCGTCGTTCAACGGCCCCGAGGGCCAGGAAGACATGCCTTGGCTGCTGACAGCCGGGCCGGTCGTGACCTCGCGCGAGGTCAAGCTTGCGATGCTTGCCGACTGGAGCGTTCGCGATGCCGAGTTCACATCACTGGTATTGCGGGTAACGGAGGAGTTGCTGGAACTGGTCAATGCGGCTGAGACGCATGATTGCATTCCGCTCAACATGTCCGGCATGGCTGCGCTGGAAAGCATTGCCGGTGCACTGTGCCCCAGCGGGCGCAAGCGGCTTACCTTGATTGCCGGTAGCGGGCCTTGCGCAGGGCAACTGTCCACCATTCTCACGCATATCAAACGCCCTTGTCAGCCGATGAAAGCACCGGCGCTCAAGCCGGTCACCGGCAAGCAACTGGCCAGGGCACTGGCAGACCTGCCCGAAATCCAGACTGTTTATCTTGTGCACGTGGACCCGGCCACAGGGATTGTGAACCCGGTCGAAGAACTCGCAAGCCTTGCTCATGAGGCCGGCAAGACAGTAATCGTCGATGCCCGCTACAGTCTCGGAGCAATGCCGCTGGATCTTTCGTCCGCGCATGTCGATGCAGTCCTTGCGGTGCCCTGGTCGGCGATTAGTGCAGTGCCGGGGTTTTCATTCGTAATCGCTCAGCGCAAGCTGCTCGGTGCAAGGCTGGCTGCTTCACCGTCTGCATCGCTTGACCTGTTCGAGTTGTGGAATGGCATCCACCGCACTGGCCGTTTTCCCGGCACACCGCCATCGCAGGCACTGGGCGCTTGCAGCGTGGCGCTGCGCGATCTTGGCCTGGAGGGCGGTTCAGATGCCCGGCTTGCCCGCTTCCGCCGGGTGCACAAGCGGTTGCTTGGTGCCATGACCAGACTTGGTTTTACGCCTGCCATTATGGCCGGCGAGGACCTGTGTGGTTACATCACCCTGTTCCAGCCACCTTGTGACCCTCAATACCAGTTTGCGTCATTTGCGCAGCGTCTGCGCCAGCAAGGCTTCGTCATCATGGACGGCGAAGGCTGCCCGGTTGCGGAAGGCGGGTTCCGTGTCGCAACCATGGGACTGGTTGATGAAGACGTTGTCGACCGGTTCATAGAGGCTGTCGAGAAAATCATGCGTGATATGGGGATCAGGTCGGGCAAGCCGGCTGCAGGTTGACCCATCTGTTCACAGCCAAAGCTCTGTCAGCCCTTGCCCCGCCACGGAATGGTCTTCTGGATAACCCAGCGCATCATCAGGTCGAAAAGCAGCCCGAGGATGCCCATAATCAGGATGGTCACCCAGATCAGCTCATAATCTGACACGGTACGGGCGATGTTCTCGATAAAGCCCACACCAGTGGTGCCTGCCAACATTTCCGCTGCCACCAGCGTTCCCCAGCATACCCCGATGGCGATGCGCACACCGGTGAGAATTTCAGGCAGGGCATTGGGCAGGATGACATTGCGCATGATTTGCCCGGTGGATGCGCCCAGCGAATGCGAGGCGCGGATCTTGGACAGTTGCGTGCCGGACGCGCCAGTGCGCGCCGAGATGACCATGATGGCAAAGGCCACCATGAACAGAAGGAAAATCTTGCCGTCATCCTGGATGCCGAAGATGGTCAGGATCAGCGGCGCCCAGGCAAGCGGCGGTACCGGCCGGTAAAGCTCGATCATCGGATCGAAGAATGACTTGAAGAAGCGCGACACGCCCATGAACAGGCCAAGCGGCACGCCCAGCAAGATGCCCAGCGCCATTGCCACCAGAACGCGGAAGACGGAGTCCCACAAGTGTCCGTCAAGAACCGGAATTGCGCCAAGGTTGACCTCTCCCTGGGCGAAGGCCAGAAGCTTGTCCTTGAAGTTGGGAGTGATGGAGCCATCCGCTGCGTGGCGGGTGTACTCGCCCGGCCACAGATCGGCAATCCAGTCCGGCGTGAAGAAACCTACCACGTCGGCAATAGGCAGCCACTTCCACCACAAGAGCGGAGTACCCTTGTAACCACCGCCGCCGGCGACATCCGGGTTGGCAAGTTGCAGGAAGGTCGCGACCACATCGGTCGGCTTGGGCAACCAGCGTGCAGACCCTTGCTCAGTGCATTGGGTGCGCGACTTGACCACCCCCTGCCCCGGCAGGAACAGCGCCTTGGTCCACGCCAGGCCGCCCATGGCTTGTTCCGCGGCCTTGTCGAGATCAACAATGGCATCATTGACGGTTTGCAGGGTGTCCGCCGGGAAGATCGTGCCGTCATCCAGCCGCCGGTAAATGCGCTCTACGGCCTTGACGTAGTCCTCCCGCTGGCTTGCAACTGCAGGGTCGTACGAACCGGCCTCGTTTACGGCTTTGAAGGCATCAATGCGGCTCTTGAGATCGGCAATGATCTGATCGTTTGCCGGGATCGTGTTGCGTGCCTTGTTGAAAGCGGTGGTGATGTCAGCTGCTTTGCTGGCCACATCGTCAAACATGACACCAAGCGGGGTCATCGGCAGGATTGGTATCTCGGTACGGGTGACGCCCCACTTGGGTTGGGCAAGGGCTTCAGGCGTCGGCGTAAAGGCTGCTGGTCCCTTGCGTAATTCGTCGCTCAGGCTGTTGATCTGACCGGCTATCCGGTCGAGCTCGCTCTTGAGCTCAGGATTGACGTTGGCCGGGTTGGAAGAATTGGCGATCAGCTTGCGGATGTCGGCAACAATGGAATTCAGTTCCGCGGTCTCTGCATCATTGAAGGCATTCGCCGGGAAACCTGCAACAATCTCATCGAGTTGGTCAGCGTTGCGGCCAACGAGCAGGGTCGACTTGTAGTACCGCGAGCCGATGGGCAGTTGGGCCTTGATGGGGGACAAAACCTCCTCGACCTTGGCCACCTGACAAAGCTCGTTCGCCGCATTGGGGAAAAACGCCCGGCCC